>DATDNL010000061.1:0-4450 GCA_036518315.1 Flavisolibacter sp.
CACGGTTGGGCGTGATAAGAGTATCAAGGCGGTCAATGATTCGTACAAGGGCAGCAAACTGATTGGTGTGGTTGCCCAGAAGGACAGCAACGTGGAAGACCCTTCAGCCAAAGATCTTGAGAATATTGGAACGATTGCCAAGATCGTAAAGCAGATCAAGATGCCGGATGGAGGCACTACGATTATTATCCAGGGCAAGAACAGGTTTGCGATAAAGAATGTAATTGCTGAAGAGCCTTACTTCAAAGCTGAAGTGGAGTTGGTTGAGGAGGAAGAGCCGCCTAAGGATCCCAATTTCGATGCTTACGTTTCGAACATTAAGGACCTGGCGACGGAGATCATCCAGCTTTCGCCGAACATACCGAGTGAAGCTTCAGTGATACTGAAGAATGTAGAAAATCCTTCCTTCCTGATTCACTTTGTTTCAAGTAACCTGACAATCGACATTCGCGACAAGCAGCGCTTGCTGGAGATGAGTAATATCCGTGAGAGAGCGGAATTGTTAATGGAGTTTCTGCAGAAAGAATTACAGTTTGCAGAGCTGAAAAATAAGGTGACCAACAAGACAAGAGCAGAAATTGATAAGCAGCAAAGGGAATATTTTCTTCAACAGCAACTTAAAAGTATCAAGGAGGAATTGGGTGGTGATCCCAATGAGAGAGAGATAAAAGAACTGCAGAAGAGGGCAGAGGCAAAGAAATGGCCTGACGCCGCAAGGGAGGCATTTAAGAAGGGAATTGAAAAGCTTGAGCGGATGCATCCAAGCACACCGGATTATTCCGTGACGTATAACCACCTGGACTTGATGCTTGATCTTCCGTGGGAGGACTATACGAAGGATGTTTATGACCTGGAAAAAGCAAAGGACATACTTGATGCCGATCATTACGGCATGCAGAGGATAAAGGAGAGAATATTGGAGTATTTGGCAGTGCTGAAGTTGAAAGGAGATATGAAGAGCCCTATACTTTGCTTTTACGGCCCTCCTGGAATCGGTAAGACCTCTCTTGGAAGAAGTATTGCTAACGCTATTGGAAGAAAATACGTACGGTTAAGCCTCGGGGGTATTCACGATGAGAGCGAAGTTCGAGGACACCGGAAGACCTATATCGGTGCCATGCCGGGAAGAATTATTCAAAATATCCGGAAGATAAAGTCCTCCAACCCGGTGATGATCCTGGACGAGATTGATAAGGTGGGTTCTGATTTTAGAGGAGATCCGAGTAGTGCTTTACTTGAGGTGTTGGACCCGGAGCAAAACAATACATTTTATGATAATTACCTCGAACTCGAGTACGATCTGAGTAAGGTCTTGTTCATAGCTACCGCAAATAATTTGCAGACCATACAGCCGGCATTGCGTGACCGACTCGAGATTATTGAACTGGGTGGATACGCTGTTGAAGAAAAGGTGGAAATAGCAAAGCGACACCTGATACCAAAGCAGAAAGAAGCGCATGGATTAAAGAGCTCCTCATTCAAGATTTCCGATAAAGTACTCGAGAAGATTATCCAGGATTATACAAGAGAAAGTGGTGTTCGCGAGTTGGACAGGCACCTCGCGGGTATCATGCGTTACCAGGCAAAGCAACTGGCGATGAAGGGCAAGTTGAAAACAAATTTGACGACGGGGGATATAGAGAAAATATTAGGCAAGTCGAGGTACAGCAATGAAATGTACAAAGCTGCCACCATTCCCGGCGTGGCAGTAGGATTAGCCTATACTTATGCAGGTGGAGATATTCTTTTTATTGAGGCATTGCTAAGTGACGGTAAACCGGACTTAAGGTTGACGGGTAACCTGGGTAATGTAATGAAGGAAAGTGCAACAACCGCCTTGTCCTATTTAAGTGCTAACGCCAGGAAACTTGGGGTCGACCCAGCGATGATAGAAAAGAAAACAGTTCATATACATGTTCCGGAGGGCGCCGTTCCGAAGGATGGGCCGAGTGCCGGGATCACTATGTTGACGGCGCTCGCTTCTGCATTTACGGGTAAAAAGATCAAGCCTTATTTGGGGATGACAGGAGAGATCACGCTGCGTGGGCAGGTGCTACCGGTTGGAGGGATCAAAGAGAAAGTATTGGCGGCAAAAAGAGCGGGGCTAAAGGATCTTATTCTTTGCTGGCAAAACGAGAAGGATGTACAGGAGATCAATCCTGATTATATAAAGGGGTTGAAGTTTCATTATGTAAGGACTATGAACCAGGTTATTGAACTGGCGTTGCAGGACAGTTGAGAAAGATTATTTTTACTTTCTTCAACTGAGCAGGTGCGAACATTTTTAGCTATAATCTTTTGTTTTATTATTTCGGTGGCCGGCGCGCAAACGATTGGAGGTGGCTCGGCCTATAACTTCATGAAACTTCCAGTCACTCCATTGTTGACGGCGCTGGGTGGAGTTAATACTTCATATACGACGAACGAAGTTGGCTTGACAGCAAACAATCCTGCCTTGTTGAACGCTGGGTTACACTCGCAGCTGGGTGCTTCATTTAATAGTTTCCTGGCAAGCATAAAAACCTATAGTTTAACGGGAGCGTACGAATACGAAAAATGGAATACTACATTCGGCGGCCATATTTATTTTATAGACTATGGTTCAATCCCCCAAACCGATGCAGCAGGAAATGTGAGTGGTAACTTTCACCCTGTAGATTATGTTGTCCAGGTTTCTGCAGCGAGACAATATTTAGAAAGATGGACTTATGGCGCCTCGCTAAAGTTTATCAACTCCAACTACCAGCTTTATAAGTCGAGTGCCATTGCCGTGGACTTTGGAGTTTTGTATTCGGATAGCTCGAAGAAGTTATTTGCATCCCTGCTTGCCAAAAACATGGGTGTGCAATTGAAGACCTACGCAGGTGAAGGAGAAGATCTTCCTTTTGATCTCGAAGTGGGAGTGACAAAGCAGTTGACAAAAGCGCCACTGGGTTTTTCTGTTACGGCGCAGAATCTGCACCAGTTCAATACTCTATACAGTGATGAAAGCTTCGATACAGCAAACAACCTTAGCACGGATAAAAGCTTTCTAAATAAACTGTTTAATCATTTTGTTGTTGCCACGCATATTTATGTTGGGAACAACCTCGAAGGAACTATTGGCTATAATCATTTACGGAGACAAGACCTGAACATTGGGTCTTCGGGCAATGGGTTGAATGGTTTTTCGATGGGAGTACGGGTGAAGTTTTCGAAGTTGCAAATACTATATGCAAGAAGCAGTTACCAGAGAAACATTTCCTATAACCAGTTTGGGTTGAATTTGAAGATGTAACCGGGTTGACTCTGCCAACCTTAATTCTTATCCAACAAAAATATAGAAGAATCTTTTTGAAGAGGGAGCGAGGCGTCAAATATGTTGTTCATCAACACTCTGAATTCGTTTACATTGGATATGCTGTCATAAAAGCCTTTATAGTTTTTTGATGACAAGTACACACTATTCAAGTTTCGAAAATGAAATCTTCTTTCTTGTTGTAAGCGGAACCCGTGGTCGCCCATTAACACTATTACAAAAGGTCTATTCGTCCTTTGAAAAATTGTGTTTACAATCTTTTTAATCACCTCGTTGGTAGGCGGAATATACTCGAGGTAAGAACTGACGCCATTATTTTTTATAATCTCCTCTTTTGTTTTCTCTCGACCCATTCTATTTAGATAGAATGGCGGGTGGGGCATTTCGATATGGCTGTAAAGAAATTTTGGAACATTTGAATGATAGTTTGAATCGTTTAAAACAGCCGATATTATTTTTTGGTTATTGTGATAGGTCCTGTAAATAAGGTTTTGTGAAAGAAGATTAATTTGATACTTCCCAACGAGGACAAGATGACCTAAGTCTTTTTCAATGCGACTTAGCAAAGTCTGCGAAGTAATTAATCTCGTTCTTAGGGGTAAAAAATCCTCTTTCACCAAGCTTGGATTTTTTTGAAGATCAAAGATGGAATAGTTTACGATTTGATATCCGAGAGAGGCAAAGGTTGCACATACCTTATTGTCCCTGATTTGCTCATAGCATTTATTGTAGTCTTTTACTGTACATGCGGAAGGATTCGGTATTGACAAATAGTTCATGTTTAGCGTGGACGCCATTGAGAACTCAGTAAAGTTGTAATTGCTCCTGCTGTTAGACAATAGTCTAAACCCTTTGTTTAAGAGAAAGCTGTCAAGTTCACTATTCTCGTAATTCCATTCTTCTTTTAAGGCGCTTGTACTGGTGTATTCATCGAACACTAAGAAATACACATCCGGACGCAGAGTAGTTTTCCAATTAGCTGTTGATAGTGTCTTTGGGTCGATGGGGGATCGGTTTAGCGCCAGTTTTTGCAGCAATACACCTGCATCCAAAAGAATCAAGATAAAAATTAGTATGTTTAAATAGTAGCAAAACCGTACCAACTTGTTCTTTGTCCTTTTTAGGGAGTAAGTAATTGTGACAAGCAAAAGA
>DATDNL010000062.1:0-2279 GCA_036518315.1 Flavisolibacter sp.
CACGATCGATTTGATAGGATTTTCACTTCGTAAAAAAACGCCGTCACTACTGTATTTTTTCCTCAGAATCGCAGATTCGCTTTGACTAGCTTTGCGTTCGTTTAATACCTGCGTTGATTTTTGCCATTTGTTTTCAACAAAATTCAAAGATCCTTTCTCACACCCCTTAACGATAAAGGTATTAGGCACAAAAAATTTATGGCGGAGTTTGGCGAGTATATCGAGGTGGGCGATGATATCTTTGAATTCAGGTTCGCTGAGGTCGTAAACCCCGGCTGCGAAAAATATTTCGTTTATGTCTGTGATGGACAGGTCCAGGTTGTATCGTTCGAAATTAGAAAACAAAGTTCGACCTGGGAGATTATTCCGCCTGCACCAACCTGGATCAAAGAACTGGAAGGGAGACTCAACAATATCATAACGAGGCGCAGGACGTGAATACAAAGCGGATGGGGTGGTGAGATCGGCCAGACGCACCGTCGCATCAATCCTCATGAATTGATCAAGTAATAAACGGCACTATGGTCCAGTTAAGGGATAGTCATTAAAGTGATCGCCAGTCCCGAAAGTCAGACGGTGGCGGGTAGACAGCCTTGATCCACACTCATAACCTGGATCTCAGTAGAGATCCAGATTTCGAGCCCGATGTTGTAGCCGAGATCAAAATACCTGATCACTCTTTTCATTCTATTTAATTGTATAGCTCTTTGTTGCGACGACGGCGAAATTTCAAAGTAATGCCGCTCCGTTTTTACAACTTCATAGGTCACTTCCTTGCTTACGAAAGAGTTGGAGTCGGCAAATCTCACTTTATCACCTATGTTCGCTTTATAGGTGTGGGCAAGAGGTTTCCACATAAGGCAGGATTAATTTGGTTTTGGTACTATACAAGATAAGAAAGCTACAACGCAGATCAGCTTAAGGGCTCCTCGATTTTCCGGAAATAAGGGAACCTATTTAGGCGTCTTAGATACGACTTCTTAGCTCTGAAGATGCCGGGGACTTACCGGCCAACCAGATGAGCATTTCCTAGATGACACCGAAAGCGTTTTTGTTAACATAGTCCACCAGGGCTGCTGCATTCTTCAATCCGAGTTTTTTGAGAATATTGTAGCGATGTACCTCTACTGTCTTTACAGAGATCGAAGCCTTTTGAGCAATTTCCTTTGACGAAAAGCCTTCCCGTATAAGCCTGATCATTTCTATTTCCCTGAAAGAAAGCTTGTGAAGGCCGCCCTGGAACTCCTCGTCGTGCAACATTTCTTTTGCGAGCATGTCTTTGATTTCGGTGCAAACGTATTTTTTACCTTCTTCGATGTCGATCAGTGCCTCGAGCATTTCCTGTTGAGTGGAATTTTTGGTGAGGTAGCCCGCAGCTCCATTCTGAATCATTTTTTTGGCATAGGCTGGCTGGCTATGCATAGAGAGGCCAACAATCTTGGTTGTAGGTGCAAATTTTCGGATGAGCGGAACCGCGTCCATTCCGTTCATACCGGGAAGGTTAATATCCAGTATGACGATGTGTGGCCTTAATTGCTTGCAGAGTTCGATGCCTTCTTCAGCATTGCCCGACTGGGCCAGTACCGAAAATCTTGAATCATTGTCAAGGATGAAACCCCAGGTTTCACGGATGAGTGTGTGGTCGTCAATGATTACGATGGTTATCTTTTTCATGGGATTTGGTTTTCGTATGCCGAAGAAATGATTAATAAATGAAAAATGATATCGATATCGTTGAACAAGGCAAAACCAACGGTCAGCACTTGACCAGTAGTAAAGGCATTCCATTGCGATGAGACATGGGTCTGTCGTGGTAATTACAGCTTCAGAGCTCGCATTAGGATTTACTTTATTTCCAGATTAAGGGTTTTTTGTTATGACCGTGATTTTCTTTTGAGAAAGTTCATTTGGGAATGCGCCTTGTTATATTATGTGCATGATTGAAGAATAACCAGATGTGAAAAGTCTCCAACATTGATAAATCGACTTTTCAAACCTTACTATTTTTTTAAGCTAAGCAGGATATGGCTGTGTGGAAACGCGGGAGCAAATCGAATTAATTAATAACAAACATGATCCTTTGGCATTGAATGGCGATACCTGCAGAGGAGCGGGTTTTTTAAACAACAATCCGGTGCTCGTAAAACTACGATAGGGCATATCGTAAAATCTTTACGGCTTTAAATAAGATTGCCACTAACTTACCTTTCACCAACAAGCCACTGGTTCTCCGACCACCTTACACCCTTAACGCAATACTATGAATACACTAAGAATCC
>DATDNL010000063.1:0-11758 GCA_036518315.1 Flavisolibacter sp.
TTGGAAAGACAGAGATTCCAATAGGTAAGTTGTACAGGAATACGGTGTTGAAGGTGTTGGAGTGAATAGTTGACGTGATTCCAAGATAAAATTCCATCGCCACCTACAGACCGGAAAGTGAAATCAATTTTATTGTTTACCTGGTTGTTTATTACCCGGATTTCAACCAACTGTCTTCAATTACTTATGAGGACCTTAGGGTAGGTTAATTCAGAAGCGACCTTAGTTATTGCTTTGCGCTATTTTTAACGAAATCAAATTGATGCGGAAAAAGATTGTCTTTCTATCGCTAGCCACTCATTTGACTTTGTTTTTGTGTGGCCAGGAGAAAACTAACTATGTAAAACTTACTCAACAGGTCGACAGCATTCTCCAAACTGCCGTAGACAGCAAGCTCATTCCCGGGGCCGTTATTGAAGTAAAGCAAGCCGACAGGATCATTTGCAGAAAGGCTTTCGGCTTTGCAGAAAGAAATGATGACCGCAACCTGCCGCTGGCTCATCCCATTGCCATGACGACTGACGCTCTTTTTGACTTAGCCTCACTCACCAAGGTTGTAGGTACCACCACATCGATCATGTTGCTCGTGGACCAGGGCCGGATCGATGTTGACGACCCTGTGGGTAAATACATTCCTGCATTTGATACAGGGGATAAGAAGCGAATTACCATTCGTCACTTGCTGACGCATACCGCCGGTCTCATCACCTGGTATCCCTTATTTTACCGGGCAAAAAACAAACAGGAGACTTATAAACTGATCGACGAATTACCGCTTGCCTATCCAGTGGGCCAGGGGCGGCATTACAGTGACCTTGGCTTTATTCTTTTAGGCGAGATCATCGAAAAAGTTTCGGGTATACCGTTAGACCAGTTTGACAAAAAAAATGTATTTCTTCCACTGGGTATGCTCCACACAATCTATAATCCGCTCGCTTATGGCTTCAAAAAATTTGCAGCAACCTCTCACGGCAATCCTTACGAGACGAGGATGGTACACGACACCTCGCTTGGATTTGTCTTCAAAGAAATAAAACCCGATCAATGGAACAAGTGGCGAACCTACACGCTGAAGGGAGAAGTAAATGACGGCAATGCATGGTATGCGCTAAATGGCGTGAGCGGTCATGCTGGACTGTTTTCCACTATTGACGATTTGCAGAAGCTGGTCGACATGCTGATGAACCGGGGGCGAGTAGGAGGCAGGCAGTTTATTTCCGAAAAAACAGTACGGCTCTTCCTAAAACAGGACGAGTTCAGGAACGGACTAGGCTGGATGATGGATACAGGCGAATCGTTTATGAAGAATGGCCCTTCCGGAACATTTGGGCATACAGGTTTTACCGGTACAAGCATTGTTGTCGTTCCTTCATTGAAACTGTCCGTAATACTGTTGATCAATCGCCAGAATATGGGATTGTTGCCGGCCGGCAATTATTACAATCCCAACCCGCTGAGAAAGGCAATATTTGAGGCCGTTCTTGAGAATTGCAAATAATCACCAATAGAGAATCGGTATTGAATCTTTTTCGACTCAGTAGGTAGACCGAGGCGACTTGCAGTTTGGAAAACAAAAAGAGTTTAACTTCAGAACTATTATACTTTATTATGCAACGATTCTTGTTAACCCTGTTCTTGTTTTCTCTTTCGATTTTGACAAAAGCAAATACCCGTTCTGATACATCAGCCGTTCTTGGACGTTGGGACATCACGATGCGGCTTGGCAACGATGAAGCCCCTTCCTGGTTGGAAGTGCATATATCGGGTATAAAGACATTAGTGGGTGAATTTGTCGGTGCCGGTGGTAGTGCACGCCCGATCTCCTCCATTAATTTTGAAAACGGAGTGTTGAGTTTTTCCATTCCGCCACAGTGGGAGCCCGAAAATTCTAACCTTGTTTTCGAGGCACGACTGGAAGGAGATGACCTTGTTGGAAACATTACACTGCCGAACGGCCAGAAGTGGAATTGTTCCGCCGTGAAAGCGCCCTCCTTAATAAGAACCAGGAAACCCGTTTGGGGCACTCCCATTGCCTTGTTTAATGGAAAAGACCTCAAGGGATGGCACGCATCCGGAAGTACCAACCAATGGGTGGTGAAGAATGGAATCTTAACGAGTGCAAAGTCGGGGTCGAACATTATCTCCGATCAAAAGTTCACCGATTTTAAAATACATGTGGAGTTCCGTTATCCTGTTAACGGTAATAGTGGTGTTTATTTGAGAGGGCGTTATGAAGTCCAGGTAATGGACTATGCAAAAGACCAACCGGAGAAGGATATACTTGGATCAATCTATGGATTTATCAAGCCTAATGAACCCATAAGCACAAAGCCTGGTGAGTGGGTAACCTACGATATTACACTTGTAGGAAGAAATGTAACTATCGTGGTAAATGGCAAAACAGTTGTCTGCAACCAGGAAATACCCGGAATCACGGGAGGCGCATTAGACAGCCACGAGGGAGAACCTGGACCAATTATGTTGCAGGGAGATCACAGGCCAATCGAGTACCGGAAAGTGATCATCACACCGGCTAAGTCATAAGCATACGAGTGCTCAATATCGCTGGAGAGAAAAGTTCCGCGGGGCATAAAAAAAGGACTGTTCTTCAACAGCCCTTTCACTTGCAAAGCCACTAAAACTAATGCGCGAGTTTCAAAGAAGTGATAAAAGGTTTCGTAGCAATTGACTGGTTAAGCATTGTCGGAAATTCCAGGATTGGCATTCGGTGATTATGATTTCGCTATTCTCTTATAGACCTTCCAGCTTTTGTTGACTTTTGCTTTTAAGATCAGCTTTGTGTCGGCATCTTCCACAGTGATATAATAGTCATCCTGGGTTTCGTTGACTACTTCGAAAAGGTCGGAGATCCAAAAACACCCGTAATCCTTTTTCAACTCGATCAAAAGCTTCAGTGGAAGTTGTTCCGCGATGATATTGCGAACTACGGCTATCAATTCACCATCGGGTGTGTAATAGGCGTTCATTACGGTGGCGTTCATAGCAAAACTAACCTTTTCGTAAGAGTCGGTATGTTGCCATTCTACGTTGGTGGCGGTGTAGAAGTCCCTGTTAAAGGAACTTTTCGCTAACGAAGCTGCCGGTGTTTCGGAGGCAAATGAAAATTGTGTGGCGAACACAATCGCGATGAGGATTAGAAGCTTTTTCATACAGTTATTTTTAAAAGGTTTGTAGTTGATTTTCTAATAAAGAAAGGAAGGTCGTGCCAACATCCGTTTGTATTGAAAATCAAGCACTCAGTATTTCCCGGGACAAACAGGGTGTTACGCTAACGTGCAGCATGTGTTCGGTTTCAAGACAGTTGGTGACTGCTAACTGGCGGCAAGGTTGATGAAGCAATCGGGATCAAACCACTTCGTCGATTTGGGACACTAAACTCGCAAACCCAGTATGCACTGGTAGGTTGTGGCCGCAATTTTGATAGGATGAGGTAAAGTAACTTATGGACAGGAATAAAGAAACCGACATCAAAAAGGAAAAAGAGACCGTTCAACCAGACACAGGAACCTTGCACAATACCGATCCCCAGGAGAATATGGAGGGCCCCGTCTCCTCATCGATAAAGCAAACGGGAGAAGCGTTTGACACCGATGAAGACAAGGACAACGCAGACCAAAGGCGAGAGGAAAGAATGTAGGAAAGGCTGTCTACGCCTGCATGCAGTGCTTCTTTGCATATGGGAATCATAAGCGTTGAAAACATTCCGCGATCAACAATTGCCGCTTCTGTGAGGCATGGTGTTTGAGCAGGTTTGAAAAAAAGCTATGATACGAAAACTGAAATCAGGGGAGTACCGCATTTATTCTCGAAAACCCGATGCAAAGACCGGCAAGCGCAGAAACCTTGGCACTTTTTCAAGCCGGGAGGCCGCTAAAAAGCATGAAAGGGAAATACAGGCCTTTAAGCACGGGAAGTAAAAAAGTATTCCGACGCTTGACGATCTGGAGGGTAGAACTGTTTTGAATACCGGGGACAGGACGCTTACGTCGGCTCGAAGCAAGTTTCCAGTAAAAGGACATACTGTTCTCAATCTATCCAAAGCGTATTTAGGGGCTTGTCAAAGGGTCGGCAAAGAATAGGATGTCCCGCACATGTCCCGCAGATGCCCCGCACATGTCCCGTATCTTTAAAGAGGCGGGACATCTATGGCGCATGTGCGATGCATCTACGGGGCATACTAAAAACCCGGTAGACTTGTCTTAAACTTTCCTAATCCTCAGCCCAGGCGAAAGAATGAATGCTCGATGTCCTCAAATAGTTAACGGCCAGGCTGTGAGAAAGGAGATTGTCAACAACATCGCCAACTTTGGATACGGTTCCTTTTAAATGTGTGGCTTGCCATCGTTCTTAAGTGTTAAATTGCCTTACTAAGGGTGGCAAAGGGAAATGAGCCGCGCGGATAACAATGTCCTTTACAATCAACAATCTCCTTTTTATTTTGGGCACCGACTTCGGTGAGGTACTGGCCAAGTACGGTACCTGGGCTTACGCTATCATGTTCATCATCGTTTTCTTTGAGGCCGGTGTGGTGTTGACCCCCTTCTTGCCCGGCGACTCTATGATCTTTGCTGCAGCTACACTTTCGGTGAGATCAGACAGCGACTTGAATGTTCACCTGATTGTTTTATTTCTTACCGTAGCGGGCTTTGCCGGCTATGTACTCAACTACAATGTCGGGAGTTATATTGGTCCAAGGGTGTACAAAAGAAACTACAAGGTCATAAGCCGAAAACGGTTGAACCAGACGAAAGACTATTTTGAAAAACATGGGGTGCGCACGATTATCTACGGACGGTTTATACCCATTATAAGAACCTTTGCGCCATTTGTTGCCGGTGTAAGCGAAATGAATTACAGGCGGTTCATGGTCTTCAACTTTTTAGGCTGTCTCGCATGGGTGGCAATCTATGCCTATAGTGGTTACTTTCTTGGTAACATTCCCTTTGTGAAAAATCATTTTGAAATGACCGTACTGGTTGTATTGGTCGCAACGCTTTTGCCTCCAATCTATGCCATTATTAAGCAAAGTCGTTCCAGGAAAACTGCCGGTTGAAAGGCCAGGCGTGCTCCTTAATTTCCCGAATTTCCGCCTCCGGTTTCACTCGAGTTCGTTCACTAATTCTTTCAGGTGGCTGATCTTCCTGCTATACCGATGTTTTACAGCCAGGTGGGTTAGCAGGTAAAACGCGGCGAATGCGACAACATAGAGCATCAGTCTGACAGTGAAAGGTTCAGCATTCCATTCGAAGAGTTCTTCCCCAAAATGCATCAGGCCTTCGATCATGAGTATGAATAACAGGGCCATGCCCCGCATAAAGACCAGGCGAAGGCGGACTCCTTTCTCCAAAGCCCTCACTTCCTTTTGTAGATTCTCTTTTACACTGGCGTCCATAGCCTGCACTCTTCCTAATAACCGATAGTTGAAATAGAAATACCCAACCATAGAAAGACCAAACACAAGGAGAAAGGCAAAACACAAGTAGAAAACAAAACCATGGTGATGCGGCAGTCTCGACAGAGCAATGGCAACCACTATCGGCACGATGATCATGCCCCTTCTAAAGCGGTCTCTTAATTCACTCACAAGCCCGGTTCCCTTGCTCGTTAAAAGAGATTTTATATCAGCGGAGGGTTTCTGAATGTTTCCCACCGACCTTTTCCATCCGGCTTTTAGATCATCAAGTTCCATAATCAACTTGTTTGGGTTAATCCTCTTAGCTTGTTTTTGATACGATTCATTTTCACTCTCAGTGCCCCGTTTGAAATGCCTAGTATTTCTTCCATTTCTTCGTAACTCCTGTCTTCCAGGTAAAGCATCACGATCGCTTTTTCAATTTCGTTAAGCCTGGCGATGGCGCCGTATAATTGTTGCAGTTGTTCTTCCATTCCCCTTTCAACGGCATCGGCAACATCGACCGGCAGGGATTTTGGATCGTAACTATGAATGAAGTCATTTTTCTTTCTTAAAGCACTTATGGAGGTGTTGATCGCCACCCTGTAGATCCAGGTGCTGATTTTTGATTCTCCACGAAAGTTGGGAAAGGCCTTCCAAAGCTGCATAACAATGTCCTGGAAAAGATCCTTACGGTCGCTAGGGTTATAGGCGTAGATGTTACACACCTTCCATAGCAGAAGTTCGTTCTCTTTTACCAGTTGCTCAAACTTTTTGGATATGTCATCCTTAGGCAAGGGACTCAGTTTGGGGTAATAGTCGCAACATAAGGCCTTTTGTTACACCGGAAGCAAAAAATAAAAGCGGGCCGGAACTGTAACAAATTGGAGACGTCTGCTACTGATAAGGAAAATGAACTAAAACATGAGCTCACATACCGCCATCATCTTTTCGATGTTGTTACTGATACTTGTTATTGTAAAAAGAAAAAGAGGAAGACAATAGTGCAAAAATTATTAAAACATTCGTCATGTTCATCTACCTGTATTGGCCTCTTTTCATGCTAATCTGCTTTTGGTTTGTGTTATGCTAATTAGGAGCGACCTGGAGCACCAGCCGGGCTGCTACAACCAGGGAACGCAAAGTGGCGGGTTTCGGCATTATTTGTTTGTGCGAACCGGGTCGCCTAAGCTCATTTAGCTTTTATTTATAGAATAACTGGAATACTATAGGAATAAGCCGCCGATTTGTATTATCTTCACCGGGATAATTTGAGCCTCGCATCAGTATCGTTAATTATTCTGCTTCTCTGCATCTTAGTTAGTTTTACTCTTTGCCTTCTCAGATCCCTTTTAATTTTAATTAGTTAAGCATGAACATTTATGTTTCAAACTTAAGCTTCAACATTCAGGATGAAGACTTAAGAGAATTTTTCGCTCCTTTTGGAGAAGTAGTTTCCGCCAAGATCATTAACGACAGGGAAACAGGCAAATCCCGCGGATTTGGTTTCGTGGAAATGTCAGACGATGCAGCATCTAAAAAAGCAATCGCTGAGCTGAACGGCTCCGATGTTGATGGAAGGACACTTAATGTAACAGAAGCAAAACCAAAAGAGAAGAAATCTTTCGGTGGCGGCGGTGGTGGTGGTTTCCGTGGAAACGGAGGCAACTTCAACAATGGCAACAGTTATAACAAGAACAGGTACTAATACATTGTTTTGATCTCATTAAAGCCCTGGTAACAGGGCTTTTTAATTCGTCCCTTATCACTAAAACCAAATTATGAATCAGCAGTTTTCAAAAAGCATCTCAATCGGTAAAGAAACAAGGTTATTCCAGTTCACAAGAATGGAAAACAAGAACGGTGTGAAGTTTTTCATCACCGCGCACGATTTAAATCAAAAAGCCTTTTCCTGCAGTATGAGGCAGGATGAGCATACTTACGATTGGAAGCTGATTCCCGGTTCGCACAGATGGCTTTATGACATACAAGATGAGCTTTCCGGCGCCATCGTGGAAACAAGCCTCAACTGAGGCTATTATCAAGGCCTTTAAAGTTCTTCCCGTATCCTCTACGGGTATTAATTAAGCAGGTCATCCAACGGTATCAATTCCAGGTAGGGCTGCAAGAGTTCGGTATGGTCAAATATCCGGAACTCCCTGATGCCTTTATTCCTGGCGTCAAAATGGGTCTCTACGTAAAAGCCTTCCAACTGGAAAAGGAAAATCATTGATAGCTGATGCCTTCTCTTCCCGATCAATACGCCTTGATGGAGTACCGTCTTCTTTTTTTCGTCCTGGTCAAGTAGAATAAATTCTGATAGCCGCATAGTACAGGTTTTTAAAGAGTTACTGAATAAACACTTACGTTACCGAACAACTAAAAAAACAATTACTGAGCTGCGATGCTACCGGCGAAGCCGGCTTTGAAAAGAGACTGTTTGAAAAACAAGAGCCTTATGAATTGCTCTTTCTGATAATGAGGCGGGGTGAATATAGCAAGATTTTTCTTAACAGCAAACCTTATTGAAGCAAATTGGTTTTCATCTTCATATGTCCTCGGCACTCCATGCCCTTAGTTCATAGTGTGATAAGCCCTATTTCTGTTGCCAGCCGGCAAAATCACATTACACCTGGCAGAACTTTCAACCTGAAAAGAAATGATCGGTGATGGAAAGGAGATCTAGCTAAAACCGGCGGATGCTCCGGATCGTTCAATAATTGGCGTTTCCATTTGTTTGCCCGAGAAGATTCGAGGTGGAAAAGCGATGCACTGAAACTGCCCCTGCCAGCGTAATGCCCTGCAGAATTTATCTCCAAGCTCACCCGACCTCCATTTCCATGGTTTCGCGGTTAATCGTTTACCTGCTTAATAAACTCTTTTATTCTTTTTACCCGGTCCTTGAGCCGGCCGATCCGAAGTGCGAGTCCTCCGCAAAGGCCTTTGACATCGTGTACCCTTACAAGGCAATCGTTAATGACATCAGCATCCGTGGTCCTCAAATAAATTGGTTCGGCAGGATTTATGATTTCGGTTGTCCTCGCTTGTACTTTCGCATAATCTGAAGCATTCAACAAGCTGGGATATTTTTCCCGCAAGCCTCTTTTGAGATTAAGCAGCTCTTCATACAAAAACTGGATCGTTTCGATTTCCTTGTAATAGTCCACGATACTGTCTGAGATTGCCTTATTATGAATGAGGCGCATGCCACCTGCGTTTCGTAATTGGACAATGGTCCTGTCATTCACATAAAGATTGGTTGCAGAACTGCGTGTGAGGCTGAGCAGGAACATGTAAATGCGATTGGCGGGCGTAGCCGGGCCCACGTTTTTCATTAATTCAAATAGCGAGTCGCCCGTTTGGGCCTGTTTGGCCAGGTTGGTTATGGTTGTTTGTAAAGTGGTTTCGTCGGCCGTTAGGTCTTCATAAAAAGATTTGATGTATTCTCTGCCACGACGGTTTTCCACCACGTTTTCCCTGATATTCTCTGCGACAAAGCCAAGGAATACTGCCAGGAAGAGCATAAGGAACTCCAGGAGGTATTCACCCCATTTCTTTTTATGCATTACATGGTGTGGGTGCTTTTGTACTTCCATGGAAGGAGTTTGCGGTTGGGAGTTTGGGGGTTGGAGTTGAAAGGATTGTATCGTTTCTTCTTTTGATTCAACAGGTGCGGACGGTGAGGATTCAAACGGTATCGGTTCAGAAATTTCCTGTACTTCTAAAGGATTCGACTGCGGCGGAGGCAAAGCTGTGTTTTGGTTTTCTTCCAAGTTCGTGGCTTCTTACCATTAAGATAATGAAAAGATCGTTGAATTAATTCGCCCAGGTTCGTTGCAAACGAAAACAGCGGTTAGAGGGCAACTTGTTAGAAAATAACTAATACAGTGCTGATGAAAATGCGACGATTGGTGCAGAGATCGAAAGGAATGTTATCCATTAATGAAGTCTTTGTAAAACGCAAAATACCAGGTCGAAAGACCTTGTATTCGTGGTTTACAATTTATAGTCATACTCCATCTGAATCACTCAGCAGAGTCTTTCAAAGATGATCAGGTGTCCGTGCGTGAACAGACTCTCATGCAGGCCTGGCTTAGCCAGGGAACCCGTAGGGAAAGGTAATCCTCCACATAATCACAAAAGATAAAGTCGATGAAGTTGACCCGTTTTTTATAGCTAATCCAAGTGATATTCTTTTTTCAAAGCATAGATCAGCGTTCGGGCCTGCTGCAATAAACCGGTTGCATCGCGTACCTTTCTATTCAGGAACCGCGACCGTACCAACTCAAGGTATTCGTTGAAAATCGATTTATCATAAGTCAATAGGGGAGGATTCGTTCGTATCAGTGAATCGATTCGTGAGCGGGGAGCGAGTGTCCGGCTGGACAGGTTATTAGCTGCTTCATTGAACTTCACCTCGAATATCTGCGAACGAATCTTTCTTACTTCCGTAAATATTCTTTCATCCTGTTCTTCGTAGTTTTTCATTCGTCTAATGAGCTGGTCATATTTAGCCACCTGTTGCATGAGATTGTTGCTAAAATAGCGCAAGGTTCCTGCGCTTTTCATTTGCTGAAAGGTGGCATCGTTTGGAATAAAGATTCTTGGTGTGCCTCCCCATAGGCCATACCAATAAAGCTTTCCTGAAGGGATTTGTTGTGGTGTTGCTTCAGAAAGCAGTTGAAAGAGCGTATCTACATTGTTAGCCGCATAACTCATATACTCTACATATTCATTAAGCTCCGAAGTGTCTGCCGTAAGGTCACTCACCATCGTAGCCGCATAGATCTTCGCCCTTTCGTGCTCGGTTATTCTTTCTCTTATATTTTCGGCCACGAAGCCTAAGAAGACTGCAAGGAATAACATGAAGAACTCGAGCAGGTATTCATTCCACTTTTTCTTATGCATTACGTGGTGGGGATGCTTTTGAACTTCCATGGAATCGGTTTGGAGGTTGGAGTTTGGGGTTTGGAGTTGAGGAAACGTTTCTTCTTTTATTTCATCAGGTGTTGGTGGTGAGGTTTCAAGTGGTATAGGGTCGGAGACCTGATAAACTTCCAAAGGAGTAACTTCCTTTGGAAGCAGGGGTTCATTTGTGTTTTGGTCTTCTTGCAAGGTGTGACTTGTTCGTGTTAAGGTAGCAAAAAAGATCATTGCCTCCCGGTCGTGGCATTACGATGTATAGCATGCCTGGCAGAACATTGGGAGGCCAATTCAATCCAGTCTATACTCTTTCCGGATCAATGCAATTAGTCTTTCGGCAGATTTTTCTATTGCTTCATAGGCCGCTTTGTCCTGGCGTGTCCATATTTTCTGGTCGTCGGAAAAATTCAAAAACTCGTCGAGGTAGTCAAGATTGATCTTCACAGGAAGGCTGTCTTCAGTTCCATTTATGGAAGAAAAAATGAGCGGATGCTTGTATGTTGACAAGAAGGTGCGCGCCTGTACTAACTTGTAAACAAGGCTCTTTCCTTTGTCCTGTAGTCTTACATAACCATCTCGCCAAAACTCCGCCCTCTGCCACAGAAGATCATATGCGGCGATTGAGTCCGCGACCGCTTGCTTTCGTATCAATCGCAAACCACCTGCATTCAACTGGTCCATAGTGGTTGTGTTGCGACGATAGTGGCGATCCCAAAGACTTCTCCGTATATGTCGAAAAACATACCCCGGAATAACAGGAGCATCTGGATTTTCGGCAAAAAACATAAAAAATGAGTCGATTGCCTTGATCCTGTCATCTTTCAATGGAAAGCCATTGTTCAAATTGGCCGTGTCGTTCTGCAGGTCATAAACTAAGGACTGCATGTACTGTTTCTCTCTTTCTCTTTCAACCTCGTGCTCTCTAAAGTTCTCGGCTAAGAAGCCTAAGAAGACCGCGAGGAACAACATCAGGAATTCAAGAAGATACTCATTCCATTTCTTTTTATGCGTAACATGATGCGGGTGCTTGTGAACTTCCATGTCAGTTTGGAGTTGGGAGTTGGGATTTGAGTTTTGACTTTCGGGTTGAGAGTCAGAGGCGGTTCTTTCTTTAACTTCAATCGATGCAGGGGGAGCGGTTCCCGGTGGTTGAGGCCGAGAAGTCTCCTGTGCTTTCAAAGGAATTAATTCCTGCTGATGCGGGTCTGTGTTTTGGCTTTCGTCCAAGTTGGTCACTTCTGATAGTAAGTTAACCAAAAAGATTTGTCATTGAATACAGGGGGCATAGTGAAAGTTTCGGGGATACGAATACTTTTCATTTGATACATTCCTTAGCTGCATCTACTACAATGCAAAGGAGTTCTCTTGATGATCCCGATCCCTTTTGTTTTGGGCCTCATTCCGCAAGGGATTCGCCATTTG
>DATDNL010000064.1:0-2560 GCA_036518315.1 Flavisolibacter sp.
ATAAATCCAACCGACATAACCATATCTCCTAGCCAATTTGGCAACCGAACCAATATTTTCATGCGTTGTCCCTAAGTTTGCAAAAATTTTTTCGATGAAGTTAAGAGAGTCTGTTGAACAAGCATGGCAAAACCGTGAAATGCTGTCCTATTTAGGAGTTGTGAACGATATCAAAGCAGTAATAGAAGAAGTGGATAAGGGAAGGCTGCGTGTTGCCGAGCCAACTACGAACGGCTGGCAGGTTAACGAATGGGTAAAACAGGCGATCCTTCTTTATTTCGGTATCCAACAGATGCAGACGTGGAGTGTGGAACCCTTTGAGTGGTATGACAAGATGGAGCTGAAGAAGAATTATAAAGAGCTTGGTGTTCGTGCCGTGCCGCATGCCGTAGCAAGATATGGGGCCTATATTTCAAAAAACGTAGTGTTGATGCCATCCTATGTAAACATTGGAGCTTATGTTGATGAAGGCACAATGGTCGACACCTGGGCCACGGTTGGAAGTTGTGCACAAATAGGGAAAAATGTCCACCTGAGCGGCGGTGTTGGAATCGGAGGCGTATTGGAACCATTGCAGGCATCTCCAGTGATCATAGAAGACGGTTGTTTTGTTGGTTCTCGCTGCATTGTGGTAGAAGGCGTCCGGGTGGAAAAAGAAGCTGTATTGGGCGCTAATGTCGTTTTAACGCAATCAACAAAGATCATTGACGTAAGTGGAAATGAGCCCCTGGAAATGAAGGGTGTTGTACCGGCCAGAAGCGTGGTTATACCAGGAAGTTATTCGAAAAAGTTCCCTGCCGGCGAATATAATGTAAGCTGCGCATTGATTATAGGAAAACGTAAGCCAAGTACGGACCTTAAAACAAGTCTGAACGACGCACTGAGAGATTTCAATGTAGCCGTTTAACAAAGTCGAAACTGACCTTCACGGTCAGTGCCTTATGGAGGAAAACGCACCAAAACATAGTGTAAGCCTCGTTGGTTTCCTGATAGCGTTAACAGGTGCTATTCTTTTTTCTACCAAGGCAGTAATTGTAAAGAAAGCGTTTGCTGATGTTAAAGCAGATGCGCTTACTTTACTTGTATTACGAATGCTGTTCTCCCTGCCCTTCTACCTCGCAACTGCTTTTGTCATCAGTTCCAATAAGACAAATAAGAAACTTAGCGCACGCGAATGGCTTGCCGTTGCTTTACTAGGCGCGTCGGGATATTATCTAAGTAGCCTGCTTGACTTCCTGGGATTGCAATACATATCTGCAGGGTTGGAGCGGTTGATATTGTTTCTTTATCCAAGTTTCGTCGTTTTGATCAATGCCGTCTTTTTGAAAGAAAAGATCCGGAGCGTGCATATTTGGGCCATTGTCATTAGTTATGCGGGAATGGTCATTGCTTATTTTGGCGAACTGCAAATTGATACCGGCAACCCCAACTTTTACTGGGGAAGCTTCCTGATCTTATTATGCTCTGTGACGTTTGCCATCTACATTGCGGGCAGCGGATACGTCATTCCGAAGATTGGGGCCTCAAAGTTCACCGCTTATTCCCTATTGTGCTCTACCGTCGGTGTATTTCTTCATTACCTTGTTAGAGGCAATTATGAGCCATTGCGGCACGGGATGGATCTTTGGTGGTACGGAATGTTGCTGGCAATAGTAGCGACAGTCATTCCCACCTTTTTGCTGTCAATCGCCTTAAAGAAGATAGGAGCGAACAATGTAGCTATCATTTCCAGCATAGGGCCGGTTTCAACCATCTTGCAGGCGCATATTGTATTGGGTGAGCCGATTTTTACCGGTCAAATTATCGGCACGGCCCTCATTATAATTGGTGTATTGCTTCTGAGCCTTAAACCGAAAAAACTTGTATTGACTTAATGGTGTTGAATTATATTTGCACTCCTTCTTTGAGATTACTGCCCGGGTGGCGAAATTGGTAGACGCACCGTCTTCAGGTGGCGGCGCCGCGAGGTGTGCTGGTTCGAATCCAGTCCCGGGCACAAAATCGTTTGAAAATCCATTGATTTTCAATCACTTACAAAAGTTCGTGTGTCAGTTTTTGACACTTTTTCCCCCTTTCTTCCGCTTTTTTTGACACACAAAAGACACACGAATGACACACTTCATTTTATCTGAGATTCATACCAGCACGCAGGCAGCACACGACAAGCACGCCTCGTTTTTTTGCAAAATTTTATTCAGCCGCATCTCCTCACTATTCAACACTTTCATCACCTATCTCTTTTCCTAAAAATCACAGTCGACAGGCGGCACATGCATTGTGGAATAATTTTTCACTAATTCAATCTATTTACATGAATTTCATAAAAAGACCCAACAAAGAAGGCGACAGGATTTTCTTTTATTATGATTTTGGAAGAGGTAAAGGTCAGCGTCCCTCAACCGGCGTTTTTATTTACGCGAAACCTAAAAACCTGATCGAAAAAAATCACAACAAAGAAGCGATCGCTCTTTTAGAAACAAAAAAGTCACAACTGATCCTGGAACAACAGTCGATAGGAAGTAGTTACATACCCAGCCACAAATTCAAAAGCAACTTTCTT
>DATDNL010000065.1:0-5725 GCA_036518315.1 Flavisolibacter sp.
GGGCGCAATGACAGCAGGCGAGTTTAAAATACCCACCACAACCGGCAACTGGGGTTGCGACTATTTTATGCCTTCTATCAACCATCAAAATATAACCGAAAAGCAAGCAAAGTTCGTACCTGCAGGAAGTCCTGATAACAAATGGCAGATCACGAATCCGGGTCCCTATAAAATCAGTTTGAATACACAAAACAATACCATTAGTATCAAACCCTTCACACCTTATACACAAATATGGATGGTCGGCGATGCAACACCTGTCGGATGGAATATTGACAATCCTCAGCCAATGACACCCGTAGCTGGCGACCCTTACAAGTTTGTATACAATGGTCCAATGAATGTCGGCGAATTCAAATTTCCGCTTGCAACCGGTAACTGGGGCTGCGATTACTTTATGCCGGTAATCAATCAATCCGGTGTTGGTAGCACACAGATGAAATTCATCGGCGGGGGTAATCCTGATAACAAATGGAAACTGACAGAAGCAGGTAACTATAAGATTACGATTGATCAGTTAAGAGAAACCATATCTATCGTAAAACAATAATCGGTTCAAGAAAAAAAAATGTTTATCTATCAGTCAAAGGTTTTGACAAAACTGGTCGGTTGCCTGCTAACATTACTCATTTTTGTTGGATGTAAAAAAACTAAGCCGGTAAATAACCCTATTACTTACGGGAATTCTTCAGTGGCCGATTTTACAACAGATAAGGCAATCTATAATCCAGGACAAATAGTAACGTTTACTTTGAACAAGACGGTACCTGCGGCTGCAAAAATCAGGTATAGAAGACTATCTGAGACAATAGCAGAAACACCATTCATATCCAAATCCTGGCAGTGGACAACACCTTCAACTGATTTTACTGGTTATATGGTTGACGTCTACACCATCGAAAACGGGCAAGAGAAAATACAGGCCAGTATTGGGGTAGATGTTTCTTCCGATTATTCGAGATTTCCACGTAACGGCTTTTTATCAAGCTATGGACCCCTGACCAATGGTGAAATGCAATTGGTGGTCAGCAATTTGAATCGATATCATATCAATGTGGTGCAGTTTTATGACTGGCAGTATAAACATCATCTGCCACTCGCAGGAACAATTGCATCCCCGGCTGCGCAATGGAAAGATATTGCGAACAGGGATACCTATTTATCAACCGTTAAGGGATATGTCGATGCAGCCCATGGATTCGGAATGAAATCTATGTTTTACAATCTTGCCTACGGTGCTTTGAGCGACGCGGCTTCAGACGGCGTCCCTTCGCAATGGTATATTTATAAAGATGCGAGTCAAACCAACAGGGATTATTTCCCATTGGGCAGCCCTTTCAAGAGCAGTATCTATTTGCTTGATCCATCCAACTCAGGTTGGCAGCAATATATTTCCGCGAAGAATAACGACGCCTATGCGGTTTTAAAATTTGATGGTTACCAAGTCGACCAGTTGGGCGACCGAGGCATCGTTTATACCGCTGCCGGCAATGCTTTAAACCTTGCCAACAGCTTCAAGCCATTTTTACAGGCAATGAAAGATGCTTCCCCTTCGAAAAGTCTTGTCATGAACGCCGTAAACCAATATGGGCAGCAAGGAATTTCACAGGCTCCGGTTGATTTTCTATATACAGAAGTCTGGAGTCCAAACGATGGCTATAAAGATCTTGCAAGTATCATTCAGTACAACGATGCACTGACTTCTAACGTCAAAAAGACCATACTAGCCGCCTATATGGATTATGACCTCGCCAATAGCACTGGCTATTTCAATACGCCAGGGGTATTGTTAACGGATGCCGTGATTTTCGCCTTTGGCGGCGCGCACCTGGAACTAGGTGAACATATGCTGGGAAAGGAATATTTCCCCAACGACAATCTTCAAATGAAACCGGAACTAAAAACGGCAATCACATCTTACTATGATTTTTTAGTGGCATACGAGAACATACTTAGAGATGGTGGTAGTTTTAATTCGCCTGTTGTAAGTTGTTCCAATAGTAGAATTATATTGAATACATGGCCTCCCCAGGCAGGCCAAGTTTCAGTCGTCGGAAAAAGCTTCACAGGCAAACAAGTGTTACACTTACTCAACTTTACAAATGCTACGTCTATGAACTGGAAAGATGCCAACGGAACACAGGCTGCCGCTAATACTATAGTAGACGCGAAAATTGACTTTACAACTTCCGGAACCGTGAATAAAATTTGGTACGCCTCACCGGATGAGAGCGGCGTAGCCAGGCAATTAAATTATACACAAACAGGAAATACCGTGTCATTTTCAGTTCCTTCTTTGAAATATTGGGATATGGTGGTTGTAGAATATCAGTAGACACAATCTTAAAACACAATGAAAAAATCTCTTTGTGCCGTTTTTCTCGCTATTTCGTTGGTTTCAATGGCGCAGAACTGGCAGAAGCCGGGAACCTGTAACTCCTATTCTATAGAGGGCAACACCGTGATCTTTCACTGTTCTAACAAAGCTGCTCTGTCCATCAAGTTTTGTAGCGATGCAGTATTGAAAATCTGGTATTCAACAGATGGCGTATTTAAAAGGGACAATGAATCGTTCGCCGTTATTAATGAACACATATCAGACGTCACAAAACTGAATTTTAAAGACCAGCAGCTCACTTACGAAATACTTACGCCGCAACTCAAAGTTCGCGTTAATAAAAATCCATTGCAGCTTTCTGTTCTTAACAGGGACGAAAAATTGATCTTTTCCGATTATAAAGACCTCGGCCATGTAAGCGATTCCGGGCGAAAAGCTGCTTATAAAAGCTTACGCCCCAATGAAGCAATTTTCGGCCTCGGCGAAAAATCTGGCCCGCTGAACAGGGTAGGGCATAGTTACAAAATGTGGAACAGCGATAAGGCTTGTTATGGTGTCAATGAAGATCCTCTTTACAAAAGCATTCCGTTCTTCATGAGCAGTTATCAATATGGAATCTTCTTTGATAACACCTACAAGTCTGAATTTAAATTTGGAACAGAATCTCCCGAGTTTTATTCGTTTGAAACACCCGGTGGTGAATTTGTTTATTATTTTATCTATGGGGCTGACTATAAAAATATAATTCAGCAGTACACCCTGCTCACCGGCAAACCAATTATCCCACCAAAATGGGCTTTAGGGTTCTCGCAGTGCCGGGGAAATTATACAAACGAAACTTTGGCAAGGTCAATAGCAGCTGAATTTCGGAAAAGAAAAATTCCATGCGATATCATTTACCAGGACATTGGCTGGGTAAACGGTCTTCAAAGTTTTGACTGGAACCCTCAGCGATATTCTAATCCAAAGTCGATGCTTCGGAGTCTGGATTCGATCGGTTTTAAAGTCATTGTGTCGCAAGATCCGGTGATTTCGCAGGCAAATAAGTCTCAATGGAAACAAGCTGATTCATTGCAGTATTTCACTAAGGATATAAGAACAAACAAAACCTACGATATGCCCTGGCCATGGGGTGGCAATTGCGGGGTGGTCGATTTTACGAAGCCAGGCGTCGGCGATTGGTGGGGACATTTTCAGCAGAAACCCCTGGACGACGGAGTAAAAGGTTTCTGGACGGATATGGGAGAGCCTGCGTGGAGCAACGAAGACGCCGTCGACCGGCTGAACATGAAACATTTTCTCGGTATGCATGACGAGATCCACAATGTTTATGGCTTGACATGGGATAAGGTGGTAAAGGAACAGTTTGAAAAGCGAAATCCCAACAAACGAATTTTTCAGATGACAAGATCAGCGTTTGCGGGAATGCAACGCTACACTTTCGGATGGTCCGGTGATTCCGGAAACGGAAATAACGTTTTGGATGGATGGAATCAGCTCGCCAATCAAATTCCTTTGAGCCTCTCTGCCGGTATTGGACTGATTCCATTCTGGGCAACAGACATATCGGGATATTGTGGCGATATAAAGGATTATCCGGCAATGTCCGAACTCTATGTTCGTTGGTTACAGTTTGGGCTATTCAATCCTTTAAGCAGAGCCCACCACGAAGGAGGCAACGCTGCCGAGCCCTGGTTATTTGGTGAAGAGGCGGAAAAAATCTGTAAAAATTCCATTGAATTGAAATATAGATTATTCCCCTACATCTATACCTACGCAAGAGAGGCCCATGACAAGGGATTGCCTCTGATGCGCCCACTGTTTTTGGAATTTCCGGGCGACAAAAATAGTTCTGATCAGAACGGCGAATTTCTTTTCGGGAGAGAATTGTTAGTCGCGCCTGTCGTAGAAAAAAATGCGATTACAAAACAGGTTTACCTGCCTGCAGGCGACTGGATCGACTTTAACGACGGTTCCACTTCTTATCGTGGTGGTCAAACAATCACTTATAGCGCTCCTCTAGATGTAGTCCCTGTATTTGTAAAAAAAGGCTCGATTATTCCAATGATGCCTGTGATGCAATACATCCACGAAAAGAAAGTCTTCCCGATATTGTTCGAAATATTTCCAGCACCACAAAGCCAAACGGCTTCGTTTGAATTGTATGAGGATGATGGAGAATCGTTGAACTATCAGAAAGATATATTTCAGAAAACAAATGTTGTGTGCCTGACCGGGAGGAATCATTATGAGATCAGGATTAAAAAACAGACGAAAGGTTATTTGCAACCTGGTAAAAGGAATTATGTTTTCCAAATGCATGTTGATTCTATACCAAAACTGGTTAGATGTAATTCAAAGAAAGCCGGTTCAGTACCTGTGGAGAGTTTAGAAGCTTCTGTAGATTTCCAAACAATGGATGCTGTTTGGAGTTGGAACCCAGCGAAACATGTATGTTCAATTTTGATCCCTGATACCGGTACCTCGAATGAGATAACGCTAATCAGGTAATTCTTTACATTAAGATTAAGTAAATGCAAACTTTTTTTATGAAGTTGGCCTTTGTATTGCTCGTTCTCACAACTTTCCGCTGTGAAGCGCAAAAGCCAATAGTGTATGATGCGGGAAAATATATTATTTACAGGGATAGCGTCGTCCAGGGTAAGTACGTCGGCAGAGCTGTCTCAGCCAGGGAGATTGTGTCAAACTATAAAAGTCCCGCAAACGAGTTCAAAAACGCCGACATCACATTTAAGTTTAGCATTAACGGTAAGGACAATGAAATGAAATCGGGTATCGATCATCATTTTGTTTGCCACCCGGTAAATGGTTTTTGCGAGACCCCGGTTATTGAATTCGGAAAACAACTGAACGAGGCAAAAACTACCAATAGTTATCTGCCTGCGAATACAAAATTGAAGATCCGGGTTGATATGAAGGATGTACTCGACGAGCTGAAAAATAAAGGATACTATACTACATTCAATGGTGAGAAGATCTATCAAAGCGACTTTAAGGGAGTATATGTTGCCGGTAGCTCCGAACCACTGACATGGGACTTTGACAACCTTGTTAACCATCCGAAACTGCAGCTGCATGACGATGATAGTGACGGCATTTACGAAGCAACTCTGAAAATGAATGATACGGAGGAGGTAAATGCAACAGATGAGCAGTGGAAGCTATCCAGGGACCTCTCAGCTTTCCCTTCTTACAGCTCCGACTATAAAATTTCTGACGCAGTGTATAACCTTGCGCTGGAGGAAATGATCAAAGCCGTCGAACCAGACAGCACCTTTCGTACGGGAAAAGAGTGGGCGGGAGTCTGGACAAGAGATATTAGTTACAGTATTATACTATCCATGGCGCATCTGCAACCGCAGGTTG
>DATDNL010000066.1:0-4078 GCA_036518315.1 Flavisolibacter sp.
TGGGATTTGGAAATTTTCAAATCCTACTCCATAGTCTCCGCCTCCCAGCCCGACCTCCGGATCCAATCCAAATTGTTTCGTGCTCTTATCCTGGGAGAGTATCGCGAGATTTCTTCCAAAAACGGAAAGATTGAGTTTTGCAAGCCAGGGAATCTTTCTAACATTTACATTATAGCCAAATATTACCTCTCTCAATTTTATGTAAGATCCATCGAGTATTGAATATTCATGGTTATTCCATACCCAGGCTCCGCCATAATAATCCTCGGCGGCAACCCTGACATCATTTGGAGTACCGTCCTGCTTTACAGCGTCAACAATCATCCCGTTTTCCCGGACATGGTTAGCGGTGGTCACGGTATAACTTCCTGTTGGATAGGAATGCCATGCAGTAACACTGAAGAATTTTCCACCCTTACGCATATCAACCAGGAAACTCAGGTTGAAATTTTTATACTGGAATGAATTATTAATGCCACCGATCCAATCGGGAGTAACCGTACCAAAATTCTTGGCAACATTGGTTGTTAGAGGGATGCCCGTATTATCTACTACGATTTTACCAGATTTCAGATCTCTTACAAAAGGAAGTCCCCAAAGTATGCCCCATTTTTGACCAGGGATAGCTAATGTTTTCGCCCCGCCGAATCCCGGAGAAATTACGTACGACTGCAATCCTCCATACAGCGTATTGACCATGTCGGAGTTTTTGGCCCAGTTGACGGCTATATCCCAATTAAGGCCGGTTTTGTTCTTAAGAACTTTACCGTTCAACATAATTTCTACGCCCTTATTTTCAACCTCGCCCGCATTGAGTAGCTCTCCTGTGTAACCGGTCGTCGTAGAGGTAGCAACACTAATGATTTGGTTTACGGTCGTCTGGTCATAGTAAGTCAGATCAAGGGAAATCCGGTTTTTCAAAAGCCTCAAATTGGTTCCGATTTCGTACGACTTTGTTTCCTGTGGTTTTAAATCACGCGGAGGCAAGGTGCCCCCGGGGGTAAATACTGAAATTCCATTAAATGAACTGGCGGAGTAAGTACCTGCCAACTGGTAAGGGTCCGTGTCTCCACCAACCTTCGCCCAGCTCGCCCTCAGCTTCGCATAATTCAAAATATCTGAAGTAATATTTAGTCCTTTGGTGAGGTCAAATCCCAGGCTTACCGAGGGATAAAAATAAGACCGGTTGTTTGCCGGAAGGGTTGAACTCCAATCATTACGGCCTGTTACTCCAAGAAAAAGGAAGTCCTTGTACGATGCATTAGCCTCTGCAAACACACTGTTGGTCCTTTTATGGGAGTCAAACATCGAAGCCGCAGGAGTACCCTTTACATTTGATATGGTGTACAAATCAGGCACTGTAAGGTCACTCGCTCCGAGAGTGGAACTGTTGTAAGTGTTGTCCCTGTAATTACCGCCTGCCAGGCCATCAATCCGTATGGCTCCAAAGGTCTTATCGAAGTTTAAGATGAAGTCATAGTTCTGTTCCTGGGTAAAAATATCCGTTTGAGTGAACTGACCGCCGCGCTTCTTGCGAACATTGCTTGCTGTACCCGATTGAACGATCGATTTTCTTCTTTCCCTGTAATAATCAACTCCGCCCCTTGCCATTGCGGACAGCCAGTTCGTAATTTTATAGGTTGCATTAATGTTTCCAAAGGCCCTGTCCCTGTCAAGGGTATTATTATTATGGTAATAATAGAAATAGTTATCGACGCCTGGCCACATTGAAACGTTACCACTTTGGTTAAACTGGTCTTCAAGGTATTTGGTATCAAAATCCCGCTCCGTCCATGCAAAGTCAACACCGACACCTGTATAACCGTTGATCGGTATATTGTTACTGTGCTTGACGAGATACGTCAGGTTGCCAACCAAAGAAAGCCTGTCTGTAGGATTAAGCGTAAAACTGGTATTGACGGTATTTTGTTTCTGATCTGTATTTGGCAAAATGCCGCGAGGCGTATTTTCGTTCGTAAAGGAAAAGCGCCCACTAGCTTTATCACCGTTTGCACTTACCGATACATTGTTAACGGTCGTGATTTGGGTACTATAGAAATCCTTATAGTTGTTCGGCCTCGAGACCCACGGACTGTTTTTACCTGTCGACCACTGGTCGAGTTTAAGTCCTGCATCCAGTCTTGGCCCCCAGTTAATTGGCCAGGCATCGTTCACGCCACCACCTGCTCCATCTACGTAATTATAGGCGTATTGTTTGGCATAGTCGTTATAACTAAGTGTCGAACCGGGATTAGCAGCAAGGAATCGTTTATAAACGTACTCCTCTCCGTCCCATCCACCACCATACTCATTTTGGTATTTAGGCCAATAGCCGGGAACATTGGCCACAACGGAAGAATTGAAATCGACGCCTAGCTTTCTTCCTTTTGCAGCTTTCTTTGTCGTGATAAGAATTACTCCATTCGTAGCACGACTCCCATATAATGCTGCAGCACTGGCTCCTTTAAGAACCGTCATCGACTCGATGTCATTTGGATCAAGATCAGCCGCAGTATTGCCCCAATCCACGCCTCCACCTCCGCCAAGGTTAGTTGTCGTGTTGTCGATAGGGGTTCCGTCTACGACAAATAAAGGCTGGTTGCCGCTGAAGGATGCATTACCCCTTATCACGATCCTGGAAGAAGATCCGATTGTGCTACCACCACTGGTAACCTGCGCGCCGGCGATTTTGCCGGATATGGTGTTTACAATATTATTATCGGCAGCCTCCGTCAGTGCAGCATTGTTCAGTTCCTGTACGGCATAGCCGAGCGTTTTCTTGGATCGGGTGATCCCAAGCGCCGTTACAACAACTTCGCCCATCTTGCTTTCTGATGAAGTCAGTTTAATTACCAGGTCTCTGTTGTTTCCAAGAGTGATGGTATGGGTTTCATAGCCCACGGCAGATATTTGCAGTTGCTGGCCGGAAGAAGCGTTTATCGAAAAACGTCCTTGCTGATCAGCACTCACACCAACAGATGAACCAACTACTTGCAAAGTAGCAAACTTGATTGGTTGGCCATCATCATTTAAAACAGTACCGGTAAAGCGGCTTTGCTGAGCCAGAAGAGTAGTGCCAAAAGTGACACATAGAAGTAACATTCCAAAAACAGTCAATGTTTTTCTCATAGCTAAAAAATTTGGCTTTAAAAAAATATACTTTGAAAAAAGAAGGGCTACTGTTTCGGATTGATAACCCATTCGCGAATCGTTGTCCTAAAGTTAGATGGACCTTACACGGGGATTTATACGTAAATTAACCATTGATGTACTAAATTTCCCTTGTTTAACAAATTACAGTTGTAATGCATCCTCAAGAAATCGAAACGCGAATTATTCGGACACATTGCACCTGCTTTCACCTCCAGATGATCTCGACTTCATCGTGTGACATCTAAATAATAATGTCTTCGATGATGAAGTCTCTCTCAAGGTGGAACTCCCATCGCATTCTTTAACAAAAAGTTTAAACAAACAAAAATTCACCTTCAAAGAACCGGTTATCTGTCACTGTGTTGAGACAAAACACAGGAAAGCATTGGCTGCAGTTTTTCTCCGTTTTCAATCTCTTCCTTTTTTCACACGTCACTGGCGGCCTAATGATTCAATTAAGGGTTGCAAACGATTCACTTTACTTTTTGCCGTTCAAAATCCAAATCAACGGAAGATCGCATAAAGAACAATAAGGACGAGTAACAGGAGTGCGGACAAAAGCCGTACATCCCTCACGCCCTGGAACTTTCCATGTGTAATAACTGCAATTGGGCTCGGCCAGGTACAATCAGCAATCGCCTTTAAATCGGGCTTTGGAGTGAGATAGCTGACAGCGTAATAGATGACGCAATTGATGCAGAAAAGCCACCAAGCCTGCATCATGAAAGGTATCCCCAAACCCTCCGTTATATACATCTTTCCACTGATTGGCACATAGTCCAGGCAGAAAGAGACGATGCCAAGTAGAAAACCTATGCATAAAGTTGTAATAGACGCTTCTTTAGTGCCTCTCTTACTAAAAACCCCTAACAGAAATACAGTGGTGATCGGCGGAGCCATCGCCGCAGCAATTTTGTTGATCGCC
>DATDNL010000067.1:0-6751 GCA_036518315.1 Flavisolibacter sp.
CTGGCGAGGTTGGCAGGCCTGGTTCCATAAAAGAACCGTAGCATCGAGGCAATAGCGGCGTTCATAGCGGCAGGAGCAAACATGGGTTTTGGCAACGACCCATGGTTGACAATTAAATGCTCCCCACTATAATGGGTCTGAGCTTTTACCATAGCGCCGTACAAGGCAAGGCCTGTATAGGCAAAATGCCTGGAATAGGCGACATGTGGCACACCCGTCGTGTTTCTAATCAACTGCAACTGCAGACCAATCCAGTCCTTGATAAGCCCCTCTTCATGAGCAATGTGTGCGTGGTCGAGCGGTAGCTTACCGCAGGAGCAGAGGGAAAATACGGTGACGAATAGAAAGAAAGTCTTTTTCATTTTGTTTCTCGTTTAACGATTGTTGATTTTTATTTCTCTGCTATAAAAACAAGGAAGTTGTTTTGTAAAAAGTGCAGGTCTTCTGTTAGCACAAAGGATTCAAAGGCATTGGCAATTGTGTTTTCCACGGTGGAATTGTCGTGCTGCTTCAATGCGAGTGCTGCGGGACCTGTTCCCATAAAACTCTTCACGGCATTGGTAAGCGAGTGAAACAGCATGGGGCAGGCAATGGTTTCCTTGTACATCAGTTTTAAATCGTTGCGGTGTAGGATCTCTTCGATCTTACCGTCTTCTGACAGTGCGAAGGGTCCCGGTGTTCCAGGTGGCGGTGGTGGTAACAGCGTCCCAATGGCTTTCAGGATTTCGGTGGCATCGCTGTTGCCAGGTTTATCCCAGATGGCAAGCACCAGTCGTCCCTTTTGCTTCAGCACCCGTTTTGCTTCGAGAAGGGCGCTCTCAAATTGACCGGCATATTGGAAGGAGTTGAAGCCGGTTACTACGTGGAAGGCACCTTCGGAGAAGGGAAGTGATTCGAGGTCTTCTTCAAGAAAGCTAATGCCTGGATTGCGCAGGCGGGCAACATCCAGCAAGCCCGGAGCGGCGTCCACACCGATCACCTGTGCCCCGGTTTTAGCGGCGAGGTGGCTGAAGAGCCCGGAGCCGCAGCCTGCATCCAATAGAAGTGTATCGGGCGAAAGATTCAACTGTTGTAATACCTTCCTGTAGATAGGCATGAAATAAGGCTCGAAATGCCTTGACCAGTGTTGGGGGGCAATGCTCCACAATTGGCCTTGTGTCGTTCTTGTACTCATAGTCTTGCGTTTAATTGAGGGCGCAAAACTATCCGTGCCCCGCTAAGGTGAGTTGACCCAAAAGTCCATATTGTTGTCTAAAAAGTTCAAACGGGCAATTGCTGTTTTACAGCAGTAGGCGGCTTACCGAATTTTTGTTTAAAGCATCGGCTGAAGTGAGCGAGGTTCTCAAAACCGCTTTCGAAGGCGGTCTCCGAAACCGTGCGATTGAGATGTGTAAGCAAATGCATGGCGTGGTCAAGTCTTTTTTGGGTAAGCCACTTGCCAGGTGTGGTATTATAGATCTTTTGGAAATCTCTCTTGAAGGCGGAAAGGCTACGACTAGTAAGGCGTGCAAATTCTTCGAGCTTAAGATTGTAGCAATAGTTTTCTTCCATGACCCTTTGCAGCGACACTGCCTGTGGCTCCTGCACAAGAGAAGTGAAGTGGGATATAAGTTCGGAGTTCCTTGGGTTATCGGCGATAGTGAGTACCAGTTCCCTGAACTTCAGTTCCAACAGCAGTGGATCCGGCTCCTGGAGGAGTCCGAAATAGGAGATCATGGAATTGAAAAAAGACTGAACCGTTGGCGTTACGTCAAGAGGAATCACCGAGTGTAATTTCTTGTCGGGGGAGAGCCTGGTGAAAGTCTTGTTCTTTAAAACATCGATAATGAAATCATCGGGCAAAAAGAAGACGACAAGGCAGAAGGACACGTCAAAGTACTGTTCGATGATGCTCGCCCCTTTCTTTACGAAAACACAACTGCCTTTGGTAAGCTCATACGAGCCATGCCTGGTGTGCCAGGTCTTCTTGCCCTGTACCACATAGATAATGTAATTGTGGTGACTCCAAATGTCTTCGAACTTCTTTTCGAGGGGACAATCGTAGAGCGTAATGAGAGATTCATTGCAACTCAGTTGGCGGTAAATACCCGGATGGCTCTTTATGGTTCTGTAAAGGTTTTGCACGGCGGAAAACGAGCGTAAAGATAAGATGGAAGGGCTGGTTGAATGGTTGATTAGTTGATTAAAGTTGATACAGAGATTGAGTTAGCAGTTATCATATTATGGCAATCGATATGGACGAGCTGAATAAAAAAAGGATGATCGTTTGACCATCCTTTTCAATATTAAAATACCAAATTCAAGTGCGCCTAATATTCTTTGAGGCCCTTGGCACTCCTGTCTTCAAACTTTGGTCTTGGATAGAGAGTCCTTGGTTTTTCTTTTACCAATTTCATTGCTTCCTGAACTGCTTTCACAAGTTGGGGATCGACACCCTTTGCCAGTTGAGCGGGATCATCCCATACTTCGAACTCGGGTTTGATTCCATAACCTTCGGCAAACCACTTTCCATCCATTCCAAACAGACGACCGTCGGGAACTGTGATGCCACCGCCATCGATTAACTGGTGTCCTGTTGCCGGACCGACGAGTATTCCCAGTGTTCTTTCACCCACGATGGGACCCATGCCTAATTGCTGGAACGCCCAAGGGAATGCATCGCCACCGGAGCCTGCCCAGCCGTTGATGAGCATTACCTTCGGTGCATTGTTTCCTTTCTGTGGCCAGCGCATGATGCCTGCATTACGCCAGGCAATATTATAAATGGTCGGGCGGTTGAGCATTTCAATAAAGCGGTCACCTAACTGTCCACCGGCATTGAAGCGTTCATCAATTATGAAGCCCTGCTTATCGGTTTGTGCATAGAACTGGCGCATCAGTTCTGTTTGCCCGTCTTCACCTGTATTGGGCATGTACATGTAACCCACTTGGCCATTGGATAATTCTTCTACCTTTTTGCGATTGCCTTCGATCCATTCAAGGTGACGGAGACGTTGTTCTTGTTGTTGTGTCAACGTTTTTATGATCACCTCCCTGGATCCTTCCAATGTTGGTTTGCTGTTGACACGCAGTGCAACGGCTTTGCCGGAAAGACCTTCAAACATGGCATAAGGATCCAGGGCAGGATCGAGCTTTCTGCCGTTCACTGAGAGAACGTATTCACCTTCCTTAACATTAACTCCCGTGGCTTCCAATGGTGAACGTACTTCATTATCCCATCGGCCTCCATGTACGATCCTCTTTACTTTAAAGGCGCCATTATCTAAGGCCCAGTCGATTCCTAAAAAGCCGTCGGGGCGATTCTTGCCATACTCGAGGTCACCACCCTGCACATAGGTATGCCCTGCACTCAGCTCCGAAGCCATCTCCTGCATGATGTTGTTAACGTCCCAACGCGTGATAGCATCATCCAACAGCGCGCCATATTCTTTCTTCATGGCATTCCAGTCGACCTGCTGCATATTGGGATCGTAAAAGAAATCACGGTAACGACGCCATACGTCATTGAACATTTGCCTCCATTCCTGTCTTGGGTTCAGTACCATTTCCATTTCAGAGGTGCGTAATACCTTGTCAAGCTTCTGGTCGGGCATTGGCTTTATGATGCCAAAACCGGCATTCGTTCTTGCCAGGATGTTCTTTCCATCGGGAGAAACTGAATAAGCAAAGACACCGGTCAGCATGGTGTTCTCCTTCCTTGCATCGATGTCATAAAAATTGAGTGAGGGTTGTGCACCTTGTGCCGAGCCGGTATTCGGGCCACGTTGATAGATCAACTTTCCGTCAATAGCTACGAGGCCGCCAATGTTACCAGCGGGAACTGGTAGAATTTCAACGCGTGTTTCAATGCCCTCAGCATCGATGGTTGATGTGGTAGCTGCTGTTTCGGTCTTAGGCTTTTTGGAGCTATCTGCCGCTTTCTTGTTAGCATCGGTGTCAGGCTTCTTTGCACTTGTTGTGTCTAATTTGATTTCATCATTCTTTGGATACAAAATCGACTGTGTTGACGGATTCAATGAAGCAACTGCCAACTGGGTACTGTTTGGATAGACCCATGTGTTATCGAGACTGCTGTAGGCAGCATTGAAACTTCGTTGGGTGGAAAAGAATAAATACTTGCCAGTGGCATCGAAGACAGGACTAAAATCGTTGTAATAGCCAGACGTGGCTTTGTGAAGTTTCTTGTTGGCTATGTCATACAAATAGATGGAGGAATAATTGTTGGTTCCATTCTTTGCATAGGTGATCCATTTGCTATCGGGCGACCATGCAAGCCTGAATCCCCGCAAAGCATTGTAAGGCTGGTCTTCCGTCTTATCGATTGTTTCGAGGTCTCCACTTGCCGCGTTTAGGATTTTAATCTCCTGCAGGTCATTGATGAAAGCGATCTTCTTGCTATCGGGCGACCAATACAGGCTGAAGCCCATACCGCTTTTGAAGTTGGTCGTCTTCTTTGCTTCGGTGGTGGCATTGTCTCTTACATAGATTTGCCACTCTCCTGTTTCATCGCTCCAGTAGGCAAGACTTCTACCGTTGGGTGACCATGAAGGATCGCGTTCCCAGGCACCGCTGGTGTTCGTCAAGTTCATTATCACTCCGTTTTCAGCAGGAATGCTGAACAAGTCGCCGCGGGCTTCGAATACCGTACGCTTTGCATCGGGAGAGAGATCGAAGTTGCTGATGTTGTTGCCAACGTTCACTGTGCGCGGCATCAAGGTGCTCATGTCGGCCACCACGTTGATTTTTACTTCATCGAATTTGTTACTGTTAAGATTGAGCAGGTATAAACGACCGCCTGCTTCAAAGACCAAATCGTCAGGTCCCGCGGTCATGTGGTTGATGTCGATGTCGGTGAACTTCGTGATCTGCTCCTTTGTCTTCTTATCCGTATCGTATACCCAGATATTGCGGCGGCCATTGACGCCCGCATCACTTACATAGAAGACTTTGTTCTTTACCCAGACAGGCTTTCCTTCGGTTGCATCACTTTTAGTGATGTTGTCTGCCGTATTGTTTTCTAAGTTGTACATGTATACATCGGAAGCCAGGCCACTGCGAATGCGTTTGAAGGGATAGTTCTCCGTGATCTTGGTTACATAGGCTACGTTATTTCCATCAGGCGAAAACGAAGCCAGTTCACCATAAGGAATCGAAAGCTTTTCGGGGAGTCCGCCTTTCGTTGAAACGAGATATAACTGGTTGAAGCGTGGGGTGCCGCTTTCGCGTGCTGATGCAAACAGGATGCGTTGGCCATCGGGGTGCCAGTCGATGACACGGTCGGGGAAGGAGTTCCAGGTAAGTCTCACGGGGACACCGCCTGTGACCGGCATGGTGTAGACATCGGTGTTGCCATCATAGGTGGCGGAGAAGGCGAGGGTTTTCCCATCGGGCGAAAAGCGGGGAAAGGCTTCTTCGCCGGTGGAGGAAGTTAGACGATTAGCCGTGCCGCCAGTCTTATTGACAATCCAGATGTCGCCTCCATAGACGAAAGCGATTTGAGTTGCCGAGACATCGGGATAGCGAAAAAGGCGGGCATCGATTTGGGAATAGCTGGAATGGAAAGCAATACATATGATTGCCAAAAGGAGTATTCTTTTCATTGAAAGCAGTTTTGAAGGTTGTTTTAAAGTTAGGGTAAATGGGCGGATGGGCGAATGATGTAGAAAACTGTTTGATGAAAGGTTGTCAGGCGGGATGTAGTAAATGAAAAGGGGACCGTTTGACAGATACGGAGCCCTCTTTAAAGGAATGAAATGCCACTGCCCCAAAAGCTTGGGCCGCCTGCTGCGAATGTCGTTTTGGTGGAAGAATCAGGTGGTCCGCTACGTTGAGTATGATAGGGCAAAGAGTTTAGAAGTTTCGGGCATACTGTTCATATCATTTTATTTGACTACACCTTTTATCCCTTCGCAAAGTGATTTTATTTGCCTGTAGCTCGCGCGGGTGTTATTGCGCTTATCCAGTTCAATCTTGACATGACCGGGAGTCTTCTTTAAAAAGAAAGTAGTGTGATCATCCAAACCAATCATTCCATCGATCGTTGTATTCGCAAAGGAGGTGTTGTTTTGCTGCCCGATCTGGTCATCCATATATTCTTCAACGGCCCTTGTTTTGTTTTCATTAAACCATGCATTCATGGAATAATAATCGTTGGACTCGTAAAATTGAATGGCGGTGCCAGTTCTATGATGCCAGCAGGAGACCAACTGGCAACACGCGATCAAGACAGGTACAATGCTTCTTCTTTTCATTTGAAACAGGTTAAAAGGATGAACAATTGCCGGAGCAAATCAATGACTATGGAAGAAGTTGGGAATAAAAGGTTGAAGAGGATATAAATATAAAACAAGGAAGGGAAAGATCCTTGCCGTTTATGGAATTTCGGTGCAGGACTTCTATTGGTCCTGGAATACAGAACTCCGAGACCGGGGAGTTAGAATGAATATCCAACAACAAAACTCAATGGAATCTTCACAGCTCCATTGTTAGGGAAAAGGTTACCGTTCGAGAAATGACCAATGTTCATTTCGAAGTTGAACAACTTGCGGTTGCCGATATAACTACCGATGCCCATGAAGTCACGGAAGGTGAAATGGCTGCCGGTGTTCTGGTTGTCGATCGTGATCCTTGATATAAAGGTGGGACCGGCAACGGAGTAGAAAAAGTAGCAGTCGGCGATCTTGTTTCTTATTGCAGTGAAGCGAAGCACGGGATAAACAGAGATCGACTGGAAGCTTTCGTCTTTTAAGTT
>DATDNL010000068.1:0-4312 GCA_036518315.1 Flavisolibacter sp.
GATGCGGTAAACAGTATTCACAAGGGGTAGGGCAAGCGGCTGTAAAACGTTTGGATTATTCAAAGTGGCTGCCGGCGACCAACTATACCTCAATCCATCGGTAGCTGCATAAAGTCGCAAGGTGTCACCCGCGCAGATCACCGTATCCGGCATGGCCGTAAGGCTTACAAAATCCACAACCCTCACACGGACGCTGTCAGTGTTCACGCAACCGTTATCATTTAGAGTAACGGTGTAGCTGGTGGTAGAAGGCGGGTTTACGGTTGGACTGGCAGTATTGCCGTTGATGATATTCGTTGTAGGCGTCCAACTAAACACACCGTTGCCGGTTGCATTGAGTTGAACATTATCACCCTTGCAGATCAATGTATCTTTCGGTTGCACGCTCAGCACCGGTTTGTCGATGATCGTGACATCCTTGTAGATGGTATCGATACAACCCTTGTTGCTGGTTACAGTAAAGGAAACGGTTTTCTTACCCGTCTGCGGATAAGTATAGGCAGGGTTCTGCACGTTCGAAACATCGGTTGTACTCGCCGGGTCACCAAAGTTCCAGGCCCATGAATTGATAGCTCCGTAAGCAGTGGTAGAAGCATCAGTGAATTGCGTCGGCTTATTCACGCAAATGCCACTGAAGCTAAAGTCGGGAAAGAATCCAGGGTACACCTTAGCCAGGGCGGTCGCCGAATCCGAGCAAGGCTCACCCCTGTTCACCACCAGCTTAATTTTGTAAATACCCGTGTCTGTATAAGTGTGCGTAGGTGTAGTCTCGGTCGCCTGCGTACCGTCACCAAAGCTCCATTCCCAGGTATGTACCAGTGTATTGTTATTATGGTTGGAGAACGTAAGATTATAACCGTCGCAAGTAATGTATTGAGGATCCAGGGCCGGCGTGGTCAAAGTACAATCGCCAACCTTGATCTGTAGGTCCTTCCGTTGCGTAGCGATCACCAGTCCTCCCCTGTATTCGCTAACGCATACGGTCACAACGTAAATGCCGACTGATGGAGCAATGCCGGAAACCATACCCGTACGGGAATCGATTCTAACATTTCCTCCCAATGGTAGAGCGGCGTTATAAGAAGCGCTGTAAGGAACATTATTATACGGTGGTGGCGCGGGAGGATTTGGCGCAGGGGCCGTTGCTGTACCACCAGTGTAGGCCGTGCAGAAACTATAGGCCAAAGAGTCGCCGTCAGCATCCTTTGCCCCAAAGTCATAGCTGAATGTATTGTTCGCGCAAACGATAACTGTATCCTGCCCTGCAAACTGGGCGCTGTTGTTCTTTGGCCCATCGGCTCTGACTGAAGTTCCTGGTATTTCGGCCGTGTAAGTGGCCCCTACACTATTTGAATTGATAAGATTATTGATTCCCGCAATGCGACAACAGCGCTGATAAGCGATAGTATATCCTTGCGCAGTGCCTGCAAGTGTCACATCGAACTCGTAGTACCCCACATCATAACAAACAGGCGGTGGATTGTTGATGCAGCTGTTCGGAGAATTCAGGCTAAGGTGAACCTTTTTGGACATCGGAACGGAACCCGTCCAGGCCGAACCGAGGGTGCCATTATTGTAAATGGAAATAGCTGCCGTAGGATCAAGGTCGGCCGAGCCGGGAGGAGCATAACAGTCCCTGTATAAATTGAGAACCACATGGTAAGTGTAATTATTGCCCGACTGGCTCGTCAGGGTATAGTACATGTCGCCACCCGTGATATGATTGGCAAAAGCGCTAACCGATATAAACAACACTAATGCAGCTAAGTAAAGGCGTTTCCAGGGGTGTAACGGCATGTGTTCGTCAGGTAGTTTAATAAAATTGTGTTCGTTTCAATGACTTCTTCTTTCATCCCCATATGCCCCGCAGTCTTCAAAACCTCAATATAATTCAAATCGGCAAGGGAACATTGCTCCAGACCGTCTTTTAACGGAACTACTGCATCATATTTCCCTAATATAAAAAGCACTGGTACTGTGCTCTTTCGCAAAACCTCCCTTCGATCCTTTCGCTCCATCATGGCCTGCTGATAATTAACGATGGTTTCTGCAGAAAAGTTGCACGCATAGGCGATTTCTTCCTCCACCAGCGACGGATTCTTCTCTTTTGTGACGGGGCTGAACAGGTTCGGAACCGATCCGCGAACGAAGGCTTCCGTGCCCTTTTCTTTCAATAAGGCTATGTTTTTTTTCCTGCCCTCTTTCTTTTCATCACTGTCGGCATAGGCTGTCGAATGAAACAGGCCAAGTCCATTCAGAAGTTCCGGGTGTTTTTCGGCAAGCGCCAGCGCAATATAGCCACCCATACTATGGCCTATCAGGACAACTGAATGCGGCTCTCCCGACTTAAAGAACAGGGATGCCGTTTCATGCACAATAATGTCCTTCACGCATTCCGCCATCCCCTCAATGCTCATATCTTCTATCATCTCCGACCTCCCGCTGCCCGGCAGGTCAGGAATGATCAACTTGAAACCCGGGAAGGCCTCATACTGGTTTTTCCACAAGGTGCTGTCGAAAGGAACACCATGAAGCAAGACCACAACGGGTCCTTCGCCCGCGGTCCTGTAGAAGATCTTCTTCTGCTTAATTGTAATTTCCTTTTGCTGCATAGCTTTTGTATTTAGATAAGCTCCAGCTCCTCCAGGCAATGAGCAGTACTATTGGCAGCAATGCATTATTCATCTCCTGGGGAAGGAAGAACCATGTTATAGCAAGAACAACCGTTAGCCAAAAAACGATATTGAAATAAGTGCCCACCCATCTTCTCTTACTGTGAACATAAAAAGCCATCACTACATGGGTCGGCAAAGCCCACAAAAGGTTCCAGTTATTGCCACAAACCTTATGATCCGTTCCGAACCACATGAACAGCAGCACCAATCCCGCCAGGCCAAGTGTAAAGAATAATAAAAAGTCGACTATACTGGTTGTAAACTTCGCCCACCGCGCGGGAAGTAATGACAACCCAATCACCAATACCAGGAAGATACTAAAGACCAGTCCCGGTGTAAACAAGTTCTTTCCCGACAGGAGCGAGGGCATCTGTAAAATGGTCTGTGGAGGATTGACCAATGGCTGTCCACCAACGGTGGCACTGTCAAAACCCTTCAGCAGGTAATCGGGCAGGAACATGGCCTCCCTGTTCGTCACCTCGCGGTCCAGTTTAGCACCCAGTAGAATATCGATTCCCAGTTTGCTCCAGTATTCATTTCCAGCGTCCAGGTAACTGTGTAGCAAGTCGCGGAACGTGGGATGTTTCGCGTCGAGAATGTTTTTGAATACCGGGGGTGTCTTGGTATTGGCGGCTACAATGTTTCCCGCCCTCGTGGTGCAGTTGTCAAATAGGAAATCATATTTGTAATAGCGGTTCTCTTCCTTCGCATTGTCCTGAAGCGCTGCAAACAGCTTCTGTTTCTCTTCACAACTCAGTTGAAGCACCTGTTCCTGTACCGTCCTGCTTTCCATACGGTACTCGTACATGAACTCATTGAAATCCTCTACCGCGAGCGAATAGAGAAGCTTGCCGCGAACGAACTTCATGTAAAAGTCAGGAGCGAATTCGAAAGTGCCATAGTTGAACACAAGGTCCGTTCCTCTTGCCTCGTCACGCACACGCAACGCTGTGTGGCCGAACGTCGAATACAATTCCTCGCCCGGCGCGCAGGTAAGCAAGCTGATTCGCAGGCTGCACGAATCCTGCGCCAATAGAAATGTAGAAAGCAAAAAGGGAAAAGAGAAAAGGAATAGGATCTTCTTCAACAGGTGAGTTTTGTTGAGGCAAGATAATTAAAACCGACCTGTTTTAATTTCCCGGCCTGTTAAAGAACTCTTTGCTTTTTTGATTACATTGGCAATAATGAACGAAGACGAGATTAAGCAATTGCAGGCCGAATTGGAGCAACTAAGCAAAGAGGTGCAGTTGCACCGCCAGAAAATTGTGCAACTGCAGAACCGCATCGCTCAATTGACCAACACGCCGCAGCCTTCTGCTGCGAGGCCGGTGCAGCGACGTGTCGAGCCGCACTTTTCGCTGGAGAACTTCATTGGTCTTCGACTCATCAATTTCATCGGCATCATCGTCCTCGTCATCGGTCTTTCCATTGGTGTCAAGTATGCCATCGACAAGAATCTCATTTCAGAGGGCATGCGCATTTCACTCGCCTATGCTGCTGGTCTCGCTCTCTATCTTCTATCACTTCAGCTAAGAAAGAAGTACACGCTTTTCAGCGCCCTCCTTTTCAGCGGGGGCATGGCTTCCCTGTACTTCACCACCTATGGTGCCTACGTCTACTACAACATGCTTTCTTTT
>DATDNL010000069.1:0-4474 GCA_036518315.1 Flavisolibacter sp.
TAATTGTTGAAACCAGTATCAGCTTTTGGATGGCTGACTGCTTAGCCATTTCGATTGCGATCATGCCCCCGAATGATATGCCGAGGATAATGGGGTTCTCCTCTTTTACCTGTTCAAACATCCTGGCAGCATAGGCGGAAAGGCTTTCATTTTCGATTGGAGGCAATGTGTTGATGTGCTGTAAGGCACATCCCCTGACCTCCAGCCTTTCGAAGGCTTTTTCGTCAGCACCGAGTCCGCTGATGCAATAGATATTTTGTGTTGAACTAATCATATGGTAGCAAATGAGGCATAAATAAACGAGCCAAACTATAAAAAAAAGCTGCCATCATAAAGCTATCAAACCGATCAAGGAAACCACCCTGTCCCGGAAGCAAATTACTGTAGTCCTTGATACCCGCAATCCGTTTGTAAAACGAAGCCAAGAGGTCGCCGGCAAAACCGGTTATAGCAGTGAAAAGCCCAAAGGCAATGGCGCTAAGGGCAGGGATTTGCATCCAGCTACTGGTGAGAAGGGCCGCAAGCACAGAGAAAACGATTCCCCCCAGCAAGCCTTCCCCTGTTTTAGAAGGACTAATTTGTGGAGCAATAGCTTTTTTGCCAACCAATTGTCCGACCACTTGGCTGAAGGCATCCAGGGAAAGCACCTGCAGGTAAATGAAGAACTGGAACTCTCTTTGAAAACCTATTGCATAAAACACAAAGCCTGCAACGATTACAGAGTATACAAGAAGAGCGATCCAGAAATATCTTGTTGAATGTACAGTCCTTGCCAGTTCGAAATAGCCGGCGAGTATAATGAGCAGAACAACCAGCCGAAAGAAGTGGAACCAGATAGAACAGACAACAAAGCTTGTGAGTACTATGTACACCCCATACTTAAGCCACCGTTGCCTTGCCACTGCACGATCGACCTTTCGACTACCGAAGTACATGCCTATACCTCCAATAATAATAAAGAAGATGATAGTGTAGATGACTAATTGCATCAGCTATTCTTGTTTTTGAGAATCCAATACAGCCCTTTCACATTCATCCTTGGCTCTTTCAGCATGAGAATAATGATGATCTCCTCGATGGTGGCAAGTGTACCCCAGGCAAGGCATAGGTAATAGGGTAGCAAGTAAAAACCCCAAATGAATAAAATGATTAGAAAAGCTCCTTGCATGTATCCCGTGCTTTTGAACATGTAGGTGTGTAGTCCAATCAATCCTTTGAACTTCACGAAAACGATAATGTACGAAAGCGCCATTATGGCTGCAAAGACATAAAGCATGGCTGCGTGTGGCATTATCTGCTGCCATTTGAATAAGCCAATGGCAACGAAGGCAAGAATCCAGGTGCCGAGGTCAGCCCATGAATCCAGTTTCGCTCCAATGTTGGTTTGCATCTTGAACGTTCTTGCGATGAAGCCGTCCAGGAAGTCCGTGACTAAACTTATGGAGATAAAGATGGCGAACAAGCCTTCCTTACCAGTGAGGATCAGCCATAAGACAAAAGGGAAGACAATGATCCTGTACAGGGACAGGATGTTGGGAATCGTCCAAAACCGTTCGGCAGTCGTTGTTGGCAAGGCAGTTAGTATATTCTTGCAATTTAATAGTATTTTGTTTGAAGAAACGAACGCTGATGAGCCAGCAAACTGCTTATGCGACCATCTTCCTGGGCATTTTCCTGCTGCTTGTTGTAATAGCACAGGTGCTTTACAAACTGTTGAATGTATCAGCGGAGAATTCAAGGAAGTTCCTGCACGTTAGTGGTGGTTTCCTCGGTCTATGCCTGCCTCGCTTTTTCAACTCTCCCTCCTGGGTCCTGGTTCTTTGCTCACTGGCTTTCCTGCTACTGCTTGTTACATACATCCAAAACTGGCTGCCTGCTATACATCATACCAAACGAAAGTCCATAGGTAGCGTGGTTTATCCAATACCGGTTTACTTGTGTTTCCTTGTGGCCAGTGAGAAGAGTAACTTACTGCTATTTTATCTACCTATATCGCTTTTGACTATTTCAGACACACTGGCTGAACTAGGAGGACGTAAGTGGGGCGAACAATGGGGAACTTTAATGTATAGCCAGAAGACCGTTGCGGGCTCACTCAGTTTCGCTCTCTCTGCCCTGGTGATTTCCATCGCATGGGTAATGACATCCAACTTCACGCCTCAACAGGTTACCATCATGAGTGTAACTATTACATTCATTGCTACCACCACGGAAATGGTAAGCACAAGAGGATTGGATAACATCACTGTTCCCCTGAGTACTATGGCTTGCCTATTATTGTTTTGAGATTAATTCAATCCAAACAGTCCTGAGTTCAACTGTTGAAGGACGGCTTTCTTATCGCCTGCATCCACTAACAGGGAGATGTTATGGATGCTTCCACCAAAGGAAACCATCCGCACATTGATATTGCTGACGCAATCGAATATCTTCTTCAGTGTGCCCGGCTGTTCACCTATTTCATTACCAACAATACAGATGATCGACTGGTCCTTGTCCACATCTACGGTGCTGAATGTTTCCAGTTCACGTACGATATCCTTCAATGCAGAAGGATTGTCTATCGTCAGTGAAACGGCAACTTCGGAAGTGGTAATCATGTCGATGGGTGTGCGGTATTTCTCAAAAACCTCGAACACCTTGCGAAGGAAACCATAAGCCAAAAGCATACGACTACTCTTAATATTTATCGCAAGAATTCCATCCTTTGCTGCTACTGCCTTTACTCCTGTAGATGCTGCCTTCTCCTCGATTGTAGTTCCTTTTGCCTCGGGCTCCATCGTGTTGAGCAACTTCACAGGAACATTATACATCTGCGCGGGCCAGATAGAAGTCGGGTGAAGAATCTTTGCGCCGAAATAAGCTAACTCCGCTGCCTCGTCAAAGCTTAGCTGGTCAATGGGAATGGTCTTGTTTACAATGCGCGGATCATTATTGTGCATGCCATTGATATCTGTCCAGATTTCGCAAACACTTGCTTTAATGGCAGCTGCAACCAGCGAGGCTGTGTAGTCGCTACCTCCGCGTTTCAGGTTGTCTACCTCTCCCCTTGCATTGCGACAGATATAACCTTGTGTGATGAATAATTTCTTATTTGGATATTGTTGGAGAATTCGTGTCAGCTTCTCGCGGATCGATTCTACCTGCGGTTCGTCGTTAGCATCGATGCTCATGAACTCTAAAGCGGGCAATAATGCATGGTCGATACCCTGTTCATTCAGGTACACGCTGAACAACTTAGTGGAGATCAATTCACCCTGTGCGAGAATATCCTTGCTTAAGGCTTCGCTGAAAGAAATGCGAAGAATGATGTTCAGGAATTCGAAATGCTCCTTGAGGATGTTGTTTGCTTTCGCAACAGAGTCCGGCTTTTTTACCAGGTCGGTAACGAACTGCTTATACTGGGCTTCTAATGAATCAATCTTTTGTTTGGCTTCTTCACGCTTGCCTAGTGAAATGAAATTACCTATTTCAACCAGTGCATTAGTGGTCCCGGAAACGGCACTTAATACAACGATCTTAGGCTCTGCATCCGACGTTATTAATCTTGCCACTTCATGCATGCGTTCAGGCTTACCTACAGAGGTGCCTCCAAACTTCATTATTTTCATCTCGAGGATATTTAATTCGGCCGCAAAGATAGTAGTGCAGCGTCGTTAGACAACCTGAACTTTCATGGTCAATCCGAATTTGTCGGCGAGGTAGTTGAGATCATCCACGACGGGGCCGAGAACAGGAATGCCTTCTTTCCTTCGGATAGCTTCTATCTCACGCTCAGGGTCTCCCGGTATAACAACATTTTCAAAACCATCGGCCGTCCTGGCGGAGCGGAAACGCTCGACCCATTTGTCCATGTGCTCTTTAAATTCGGATGCCGGCCGAAAAGCATCAATCCGCATTGCTCCAAAGAAGTGACCAATTCCTTTGCCGGGCATACCATCAGGCATCGGTACGTAGGCAGGGAAAGGAGGAACCCACGGGCCATAATTCGCGCCACTTAGTACGGCAGAAAAGATATCGACGATCGCTCCCAAAGAATATCCTTTATGGCTTCCATGTTCCCTGTCGCCACCAAGTGGAAGTAATGCGCCGCCATTCTTTAATTCATGCGGATCGGTAGAAGGTTTACCCTCGCGGTTTTGTATCCAACCCAGGGGAGCGACTCCATGCTTCCGTTGCAGGATCTCGAGCTTACCATTCGCAGCCGTAGTAGTCGCCATGTCGGCTACAAAGGCCGGTTGGTTCCCTGCTGGTATAGCGACAGAGATCGGGTTAGTGCCCAAAAGTCTTTCCTTAGAGAAGGTAGGCGCCACCAGGGCGCTCCCGTTGGTCATCGAGACACCAATCATATCGTGATCGAGTGCCATCATTGAGTGGTAGCCGGCGATACCATAATGATTGCTGTTTTGAACCGTTACCCAGCCGGTTCCCACCTGCTTCGCTTTGTCGATGGCAGTTTGCATGGCCTTGGGGG
>DATDNL010000070.1:0-4245 GCA_036518315.1 Flavisolibacter sp.
GAAGGGTTTCAACTCCACATCAGTGGAAGTGCCGGAAAGGTCCTTGTTGCCGTTTATCGTAATTAGTTCAACAATGTTGCTACCTGCTTTCTTTACTTCCACATCTCTCTTTCTGCGCGAGATCTCAATTCCCGTACCTGTCGCGTTATCACTAAATCCCCCTGCTTTTAAAATCATTGATCTCAAGGTCAGTCCCTCCTCATAGCGGTAGGTACCTGGCAGTCTGACAGCACCATTGATGGATATGTTGGTAGTGTCTTTTAAATCGAAAATGGAAGAGATGTGAACGCTATCTTCCCTCTGCAATAACATGCCCTCTTCCCTGCCCTCAGTGATTGGCTTTAAGTCTACGGCTATATATTCCTTTGACAGGTCTGCCCTTGTGCGAACAACCAATGCACGACCCGTATAAACATCTTCCTTTAAACCCTGCGCCTTTTCAATAAGCTGTTTCAGGGTAACGCCATTATCAACCGCATAGGTACCGGGCTTGAATACAGCGCCGCTAACAATTACACGATTCTGGTAACGGTTAACAACCGAGTCGATGAAGTATTCATCCCCGTTTTTCGGCTTAAAATTTTGAAGCGAGTCGCCGGCAACATCTATTACTCTCTTATCAAAATCAGAAAACCTGCTACCGGTTATCCGTCCTCTAAATGCTTTACTCTTAAAACCGCCGGCGAAACTGATGGCGTCTTTAAGAGACTCATTGTCCTGCAATTCGAATATGCCCGGGCGATTTAACTGCCCGTTTAAGGTTACCATATTAGTTGCAAAAGGAACTCTTATAACATCGTTATCTTCCAGGTGCACATTGCCGCTCAAGTCACCCTTCAACAGGAAGTCGTAGAGGTCTGCGGTCTTAATCACCTTGTTGTTTCTTATCAATTCGATGTTCCGAAGGGAACCATTCTCCGCAGGACCGCCACTAGCGTATAAAGCGTTGAAAAGATTAGCAAGAGAAGGTAAGGTGTAGGTCCCCGGCCTGTTGATAGCTCCAATCAGAATAACACGAATACTCCGAATGTTACCCAACGCCAACTGTAGTTTCGTTTGCCCGGAATTGAGCGCGGGATAATATTTTGCCAGCCTGCTTTTCAGAACCGAAGCGGCACCCTCAATAGTAAGGCCGCTCACGTTTACAACACCGGCATACTTTACATTCACTGTACCATCGGGCGACACTTTCAATGTCTGCTGCGACATATTCATGCCGTAGATATTCAATAGCAACTCATCTTCAGGACCAATCACATAGTTTTTCGGAGTGGCCATTTTAAGGTCGGGCTCAAAACTAAGATTGCTATTGGTGAACAGGTCCATTCCAAAGACCTTAGAAGTCTTCGCCTTCTCAACTGGAACAAGCAACGGGTTGTTCTTTTCCTGTACTGCTTTTCTTTTGGTATCCAGGCTTGTGGGAGTATCATTCGGCTCTGTCTTACTATCAACATCATTAAGCTGGCGAATCCGGGTGCGGAGCTCTGCCATCTCGCTTTCCGGAAATCCACGTTGTAAAAGTTCTGACTCTACCTGGTCCTCGGTAAGGCCTCTTTCTTTTGCCTGTGAAATATATTGCTGAAGTTGACTATTTGAAATCTGGGAAGCTTTTAACTGGCTTAGGTCATTGGGTATTTGCGAAGAACCCACCGTAGCAATGAGGAGGAAGAAGCAAAATAACAGTCCTCGTAAGCAGTTAATAGTACTCATATTGGATTTCACAATTTTGGCAGGGAAAATGCCTTTGCTTCCCTAAGAACGATCCATTTTTTTCAGTGCGCTAAGATATACTTTTTCAATAATAACTTGTCTGAGCTTGCACCAATAGTTTTAAATTAATCTTAAATAATCAGGCAGCAATTAAAGACTTCTTCTCTAACACATTTGCCAGCCATTGTTTAATGTGGTACTTATATTTAACCGCTTCGGCAATTGGTGAAAACGGCCTCTCGAAAAACTCGCTTTCCAGTCTCATTTTCCCTTTCTCCAGTATCAACACATTTTCCGGCTTATAGAAATCATACTCTGTGATACATCCATTGGTCGTGATCAGCTTTTTGTTAAGTCCCATCGCTTCAAACGGCCTGAAAGTAAGTCCTGTTTGCCCCGGTTTGGTTATATCTAAGACAATATTGCAATAGCTTGCCTCTTCAACCATTTCCTTATAGGTGATGCGGTGGGTGTGCTGGATGTAATCACTCTTGAACCCTCTCTCCTTAAACCCCTTAAGCAAATACGACATTCCTATTTTTTCTAAAGCAACGGCCACTTCCTCAATTAAAGGTTTCCTGTCATCCATCGTACTAAGGTTATAAACCTGGTATCGGGTTTCTCTTGGATCCTCTTCGTAATAATAGAAATTCGGCTGAAATTCAAAACCATACCTGTCACAATCCGCCGGGTCAAAACTGAGTACCCGGTCAAAATAATGAACTATGTCCCGTTTCCGGGGGACAATTTCGATGGTATCCCAATAATAGGCGATAAAGCATTGAGTATGATTGCGCAACAGTTGCAAATGCTGGTTGGAAAGGAGGTCAGGCCGGATGATGAGTATCTGTTCATAAAAGTCATCCAATTCTTCTATGGCTTTCTCCATTTCAGAATTGTAGAAATCAAGTTTGATATTGTTTCCGGTAAAACTCTTTAAAAAGAAATTATAGCTACGCTCGCCGAAACTCTTGTACTGAAACGACTTCTTGATGCTTTGGTTGTCGAGCAGGTCGAAAGTCAAACCGGGACAAGATTCCATCGTATCACGAAAAACATCGATGATGTTCATAGAATCCGCGGTCACTATCAAAAGGTCTTTCATAAATAGGACGTATAGATCACGCCTGTTAATGTCGGCAAAACTAATAATGAGATTTCATACTATGTCTATGCTTATTAATATATTTCTCAACATTTGGCGTTAAACAGTAACAATTTTTTTAGGTGTTTTCCCTTACAACCAAACTAAAAATGGATTTGCTTTATCCATGAGACGCTGTTCAAAAGCCTTTTCAATGAAGATAACTGCGCTTTCAGTCAACACTATATGTGTCTTCAGTAGTCATTCAACCTCGCCAGCTTTCTTTTAAGAAATGACAACAACTGGGATTCGGTCAAATGGTCAAGGCGATGGACTCCGGCAGAGAACAATTCGTAACCCTTAAAAAAACCGTTCCTGAGCATATAGGCTACTTCACGGCCTGGCTTGACGAAAGCGGAATATTAAAGTCTCGGGACGACATCTAAGGTCATGATCTAAAATTGCCGCCCACTTTTTTAACGCCGCAAATTAAAAGCCATTATAATTTCTTTACAGTTACGGTCTCAACCCGTTTGCCGTGTCTGTTGAAAAGGAATAACCCTGGATGGCGTCTATTGCCATCCATTTAACGAAGGTGATTTATGAAACAGTTGTTTTCTGCTTTCAGAATTCTCATTTCCACCATCGCGGTGCTCGTCGCACTTGCAGGTGTCGCATTGACCGTTATTGGTATCTATGAATTTGTTGTGGCAATCACCCATATTAATGGTGTTGATAGAAGCCACCTGGTGGGGTTAGTTGCAACGGGACTGCTTAAAAGCGTAGATACCTTTGTAATGGTAATCGTTTTCTTTGTTTTCGCGCTTGGAATATTGATCTTATTCCAGGACCCTTCACGACCATTTCCAATAAACCTGCCCGAATGGCTCCGGCTAAAGACGTTTATGCAGTTAAAGGTCATTCTCTGGGAGGCCATCCTGACAACGCTGGTTGTTTCCTATGTAGCAGTGCTGGCCGAGAAACGAATGGACCAAATTCCATTCAATTTTTACGACCTGATTGTGCCAAGCGCTGTCTTTTTAATTGCTTTAAGTCTTTATTTCCTGAAGGGACGGGACCATTAAGCCTTCCCGGTTCGGACCCTTGCACCGCATCCTCTAGAGTTGAAAATTCCCTTTTACTTCACCGCCTAACGAGGCGCAAAGGAAACTGTGGTTAATGTTACCTGTGTGTCTGTTAAATACGAATGTTAGTCTGTCTCCTCCTGAAATCACTTTACAGTATACGGACCATTTTATACGTAAAATTGATTAATAATGAACATACCCAAAAAGAGGAAGCGTCCGGATAAGTACGAACCTAATTTAAAGATTGCCATTGCCCAGGAGTATCTAAGTACAGAGCAGGGCTATTCGTCCCTTTCAAAGAAGTATAGTATTCCTGCAAGCACTATTAAAGACTTTATTAGCTGGTATAAGGTCAGATACGCT
>DATDNL010000071.1:0-2671 GCA_036518315.1 Flavisolibacter sp.
ACCATGGTTATTTGGGCCGTGTGAACTACACCTACAATGATCGGTACCTGCTCACTTTGACGGGAAGAATCGACCAGGATTCGCGCTTTGGGCCTAATTACCAAACCGGTTACTTCCCTTCAGTCGCAGCAGCATGGAGAATCAGTAAGGAAGATTTCTTCAAAATAAATTGGATCAATGACCTGAAACTGAGGGCTTCCTATGGTAAGCTCGGCTTCAGTGATGTTCTTGGTTCCTGGGATTACTTCGCTGTTATGAACGTGTTCCCGACAGCTGTATATGGAACTTCACAAAGCCCTGTATCCGGAGCCTATCAATCACAATTAACCAATCCCGACCTTCATTGGGAAGAGCGAACTCAAAAGAACATTGGTTTTGACGGAAACTTCTTCAACAATCGTTTGTCTGCATCGGTTGATGTGTACAATGCTTTATCAAAAGATGTGTTAGTATTCCTGACTCCTCCAAGATATTTGGGCTATAGTGGCAACGTTGCAACGAATGCAGCTTCTATTAAAAACACAGGTATCGAGTTTGCCGCCACCTACCGCAGTGCCACTTCTACTGGTTCTTCAGCCTTAAGGTGGGACGTATCCGGAAACTTTACCACCATCAAGAACAGGGTGGAAGATGTTGGTAATCGTGGTGTTGATGTGAGTGGAAATAAGGTTAATTATATCGAAGCTACCAACTTCATTCGTGCCCAGGTAGGACATGCTATCGGAGAGTGGTATGTGATTAAAACGGCAGGCATCTTTAAGAGCCAGCAGGAGATTGACTCATATGTGAGTAAGAACGGGCAAAAAATTCAGCCGACTGCCAAACCCGGTGACGTGAGATATGAAGATGCAAACGGGGATGGTGTCATTGATAACAACGACAGGCAGTTCTCAGGATCACCATGGCCTACTTTACAGGCAGGTGCACAGTTGAACCTTTATTACAAGAACTTCAGTCTAAACCTTCAACTGGTGGGTGTATTTGGAAATAAGATCTATAATGATATCCGTCGTCAACTGGATTCATATCAACTTGCTAATTTCAGAAGTGATGTGAACCCGTGGTCATCATCTAACCCTAATGGTACTGATCCACGTCTTGCAGTTGACCAATCAAGCGATCCGACAATTTCCCTCAATAACATGGCTCAGACAGACAGGTGGCTGGAGAGTGGCTCTTACGTGCGGGTTCGCAACCTTGAAATTGCCTACACTATACCCGTCAACATTATCAGCAGAATAAACTTCTCCAGTGCGAGGGTTTATGTGAGCGGTCAAAATCTTATAACGACTACGAAGTATAAGGGTCTTGATCCGGACGTACAGGGAACCGGAATTATTTCCCGTGGCTACGATGCCGGTAACTGGCCGTCAAGCCGCATTATCTCTGTTGGAATCCAGGCCGATTTTTAAGCTCTAAAATGAACTGAAATGAAAAAGCTTTTGATTATAATACTAACAGTAGCGACAGGATTGGTTGGTTGCAAAAAAAGTGAGTTGAATATTACTAACCCCAACCAGGCAACCACGCAACAATTCTGGAAGACCGCTACCGATGCTCAAAAAGGTGTCAATTCCATTTACAGTACTTACCATCGGGCAGGAATAAGCAGGTGGATGCATTTTCTGAATATCATAACTGCAGATGAGGGCTTTAGTACAAGCCCGGCTCCGTGGATACGTAACTATTATGACCTTTTCAATTACGAGAATTATAATGATGGATTGATCTCTTCACTTTGGGAGGACTGCTACATCGGTGTCAACCGTGCCAACCAGGTGCTGGATAACGTTCCCTCCATCACCATGGATGCCAATCTCAAACAACAATACCTCGGCGAAGCCAAGTTCATGAGAGGTCTTTTCTATTACATCCTTGCCTTGCATTATGGTAATGTGCCTGTTATACTTCACCAGCCAAAGCCTAGTGAATATTATCCTGCCAATTCAACGCAGGAGCAGGTGTACAACCAGGCTGCTCTCGACTTTACAGATGCGTCTGCCAGTCTGCCCGTATCATACGATAATGCAAACAAGGGAAAGGCAACGAAAGGCGCGGCCTTTGCAATGCTCGGTAAAGTGTATATGCAGCTACGCCAATGGCAAAAAGCCAAAGATGCTTTGCAGTGGTTGGCAGAAGGAGCAGGTGCCGGTAACTACAGCCTTATGGTCAATTACAGGGACAATTTCGTAGAAACATCCGAGAACAATGCTGAGTCAGTATTCGAATTCCAAAATGCAGCGAACCCCATCGATGCTTACGATAATGATGCCGGTGATGGTGATCCGAATCACACACCCGACAAGCTAAACTATGGAACTTCAATTCCTCCTTTCTTTGCACCACGTCCTATTGGCTTCACCGATGGACAAGCCTATCGTTGGGTAGTTTGGGAATTCCTGAAAGAGAACCAGGCAAACGGCCAGAGGGATCCCAGGATTGCGGCCACTTTCCTCTATGATTCTACAGATGAACGTGGTCCTAACTTCACCATGGTATATGGACAAACATGGACATCACGCAATTATTCAAATGACCCCGGTGATCCAATTGGCGTAGCAACCAACCACACCGTGTATTGGAGGAAATTCCTCGACGATGCTACCATGAATGGTGAAGTATTTCACTCCGGTAATAACTATCGCTTCATTAGGTATGCAGATGTGCTGTT
>DATDNL010000072.1:0-5941 GCA_036518315.1 Flavisolibacter sp.
AACCACCTGATGTTGATCGACCTTAGAAATAAAAATATTACGGGCAAGAAAGCACAGGAAACACTGGACCGGGCCCATATTACGTTGAACAAGAACTCTGTACCCTTTGATGACAAGAGCCCGTTTGTCACTTCAGGTATCAGGGTTGGAGTTCCTGCGGTCACTACGCGGGGGCTGAAAGAGAACGACATGCCAAGGATCGTTGACCTCATTGACAGAGTGCTAATGAATATTGACGATGCCTCGGTTGTGAGTGCTGTTGCCAACGACGTTCATGATTTCATGAATGAGTTTCCCTTGTACCCAGAACTAGGGTAAGCATATTGATAATGAAGAATCCCGGTGTTGAAGCCGGGATTTTTTGTTGTACAGATCTATACATAAGTCGCAATTGAGGCAGACAGCGTTCCGACAGCGGGGTAGATAAATTGGCGGATGAAATCAAGACAATTTGTACTTCGTTCTTATTTTTACAACAAATAGCTCTCATGATCCAGCGTATTCAATCGATTTGGCTTTTGCTTGCGGCCGTATTTTCATTTCTTACGTTCAAGTTGCCGTTTTACCAAGGAGCGATACTCCAGGCCACAAACACGAAGCCAGAGGTGGATGCCCAATCGACTATTTGGTTAACCATATTAGCGGCCTTAACAGGAGCGCTGGCCTTTATTAATATCTTTTTCTTCAACAATCGCAAGCTGCAATTACGAATGTGTGTTTTCGGGATTATTTTGTCCGCCGGATTCGTTGCCTTGTGTTTTGCCGAAATGGCGAAGTTCACGAACGGTAGCCTCGCTTTAAGCTGCGTAATTTATTTTGCTATTATAGCTTTTTACATTCTCGCATTGAATGGAATCAGGAAGGACGAAAAGCTGATCAAAAGCATGGATCGTTTGCGCTAGCAGTATCGTTCCCGGAAATTATCCACAAAACAATTATTTAATCCAGCCTCATTTTGACGGCTGGCATTTCCGTCTATCTTTGGATACTTCTATACCAAATCCTAAGAAACAAACTGCTTTTCCCTGATTCTTTTGGATCGTCGCTTTTGAACACATGAAACCTTATTAAATCAGTTAATCTACCCAACCTAACAGTATGAGGAACATCTACATTGCAATGATGGCAATTCTTATTGCCAGTACTTCCCAATTACATGCACAATCCGTTACCCATTTGGTCATCAGCCAGGTATACGGTGGTGGCGGGTCTTCAAGTGGAACACCCAGCTACAAGTATGACTACGTTGAACTGTTTAACCCGACAGCCAACACGATCAGTTTGAATGGGCTGTCACTTCAATACGGAAGTGCAAGCGGCACGGGTTCATGGACTGTGTCGGCATTGCCAACCGCTGCTTCAATCGCGCCGGGACACTACTATCTAATTCGTGAAGGCAGCGGAGGTACTGCCGGAGGTGATTTGTCTATTGCACACGACACTACAGGAACCTTGAACCTTGCAGCTGCTTCGGGTAAAGTTGCGTTGGTTAATGGAACCACCGCTTTAAGCGGTGCATGCCCATTGGGAAGTAGTGTTATAGACCTGGTGGGTTATGGCACAGCCAATTGTTCGGAAACAGCTCCTATATCGACACTTTCAACCATTGCGGCGGCCATCAGAAACAGCAACGGTTGCACGGACAGCGATAACAATTCCTCGGACTTTACAGTAAGCACACCGAACTTGAGAAACAGTGCGAGTGCGGCAAATGTTTGTGGGACGGCGACTCCTGCCTATAGTGTTAGTAGCTTAATGCCTTTTACCGCAACAGTAGGAAGCCCCTCTCCCTCACAATCAGCTACGGCAGTTGTGACAAACGCAACCGATTTGTCGTCTGTTATGTTTGTTACTGTTACGGAACCGTACGAACTGTCTTCTGACAACAACTCCTGGACCTCAATGGTAACTGGTACTCCTTCGTCTGGCGGAATGATAATGGCTAATTTCTACGTCCGTCTCAAGGCGTCTGCGCCGGCAGGACCGGCAAACGGCACCATTCAATTGCACTACGCCACCTCTATCATAGATTTCCCATTATCGGGAACAGTAAACCCTTTGGTGTCTGTTGCGCCGCCTCAAAGTTTTACAGCCACTCCAGTTTCTTCATCTGAAATAGATTTAACTGCAACAGGAAATTCTAATGGTAATAACATAGTGGTTGCCTATAGCAGTACTTCCAGTTTTGGCACTCCTTCAGGATCCCTGTCTGCAGGTAGCACCATCTCCGGTGGAGGGACAGTTCTATACAATGGAGCTTCATCAGGATTTAGTTACAAGCATACAAGTCTGCCCCCATCAACAACTTATTATTACCAGGCATGGTCAGTAGACGGATCTAATAACTATTCGACTCCACTAAGTGCCAATGGAACAACAAATGCCGCAGCAACAAATGCTCGTGTTGTGATTAACCAGGTTTACGGTGGAGGCGGTAATTCCGGCGCTACTTACAAGAATGACTTTATCGAGTTGTATAACAATGAGGACCATGCAGTGAGCCTGGCAGGAATGTCGGTTCAATATCAAAGTGCTGCGGGTACAGGTTTATGGCAGGTAACCTCTTTAACGGGAAGCATACCTGCGCACGGTTTCTACTTAATTAAGGAGGCAGCAGGAAGCGGGGGAACGGTTGATATTAGCCCAGATGCGAGCGGCTCGATCGCCCTTTCTGCAACAGCAGGAAAAGTGGCGCTTGTAAATAGCACGACTGCTTTATCGGGTAGCTGTCCTTCTTCAAACATTATTGATCTTGTTGGCTTTGGCACTACAGCAACTTGTTTTGAAGGAACAGGACCCACGGCTGCTCCAAGTAATACTACTTCGGTTAAAAGAGTGACTGATGGAGTTGATAATAACCAGAACGCAACTGATTTCCAGGCAGGTTCGCCTAATCCAAGAAACGTGGCCTATACGACAGTTGCTCCTGTGATTGTCACTTTAAGTCCGGCGGATAATAATCTTGCTGTTCCTTTCAGTAGCGCAACAACCATGGTTTTTGACAAACCGGTGCAAAAGGGAACAGGCAACATCACCGTATATCAAAATGGAACGGCTGTTTCTATAATTAATGTAAACTCCTCAGCTGTCACGATTTCAGGGAGCACGGTCAACATTTCTGTCAACTATGCTCCGGCGAAATCTTATTACCTACTAATCGATGCCGGAGCCTTTAAGGATCCCTACGGAAACAACTGCACCGGCATCAACGATCCAAGTGTGTGGAATTTTACAACAGTGGTTGTAGCACCGCCTGTAACCTTTGATTTCCAGCGATGCTCCGGTTCGGGCCTATTGCCAGACGGGTTTACGCAGTTCAGCGAAACAGGCGCTGCTGTATGGGATTGCACTTCGTTCGGAAGAGATCCCGGTGCACCTGCAGGAAGTGCGCCCTATCCAAACGCGGTGCAGATAAACGGATTTGCCAACGGAACCAACGTGCCGAATGTTGACTGGCTGATATCGCCATCTATCGATCTAACCGGAACTACCTTCCCACTGCTCTCCTTCTGGAGCAGAACGGCGTTCAATGGTTTGCCTTTGCAACTAAAGGTTTCAACTGATTATGTAAGCGGAGACCCGAGACTGGCCAACTGGACAGATGTGAATGGAAGATTTCCTTTACAGACGTCGAATGTGTGGACTCTTTCCAATAATATTAATCTCTCTGCATTCAAGGGAGCGAATGTGCATTTTGCATTTGTATATACATCAACAGACGAAGACGGAGCAAGATGGACGGTGGATGATGTGAGTCTTGTGAATTCACTTACACCTCCTCCCCCGGCTTTAACCACAAGCACGACCGATGTGCAGTTTACGTATGTTGCGAGCGGAGCTACGGCCGTTAAGACGTTCGGCTTTACCGGTAACGACCTGACAGATGGAGTGACTGTGGGTTCAAATGGCGCATTCGAAGTATCGAAGGATGGCGTGAATTTCAGTCCTTCTATTTCCTATTCTATAGAGGAGGCCAACAATGTGAGCGAGACTGTTTATGTACGGTTCGCACCTACACAAAAGAACCAGGACTTTACAGGCACAGTAACTGTGTCTACATCGGGTCTTTCCGACAATGTTAATCTGAAGGGCACGAGTATAGATCCTGCAACAACATTGGAAGTGGTGAATTGGAACGTTGAATGGTTCGGCAGTACTGTTAATGGGCCTACCAATGATAACCTGCAACAACAAAACGTGAAGACAGTGTTGCAGAATGTTGGCGCTGATATTTACGGTTTGCTAGAGGTAGTAGACGAATCGAGACTGGCAAGCATCGTAAGCCAGATGCCGGGATACACCTATGTTGTAGGTCAGTATGGCTCGCACGTGAACCCACCGGATCCTTCGGGCGGGTCGTTATCGGAAGCGCAGAAACTTGCGTTTGTCTACAAGACATCGGTGTTCAGCAATGTGAGTGTAAGACCTTTGATCAACAATCAAAATACGTCTAGCACTTCTTACAATAACTGGTCGAGCGGAAGATACCCTTTGCTGATGACGGCAGATGTAACGCTGAATTGTGTGACGAAGAGGATCAACTTTATTCTTGTTCATGCAAAGGCGAATACATCGCCAACAGCGACTGCGTATGCCAGGAGGCAAGCGGCAGCAAACGAGTTGCATGATACGATCCAGACTTATTTTGCTGACAAGGACGTGATCATGTTAGGAGACTTCAATGATGACCTGGACAAGACAATAACAGCAGGCATCAATCCACCTGTTACGTCTTATAGATCTTTCACTACTGATAATGCTAACTTCTTCTCTCCGACGCTTGCATTGAGCGTAGCCGGCAAGAGGTCGACAGTTAGCTATAATGATGTTATCGATCACGTGATGTTGAGCAATGAGATGGTGCCTTACTATATGCCTGCGACTGCAAGCATTTTAAGCGATGTGACTTCCCTGATCAGCAATTATGGAACTACAACGACTGATCACTACCCTGTATTCACCCGTTACAAGTTTGAAGCGCCTGCACCACCGGTAGTAACTACCTGTCCTACCGTGCCTGCATTCTGCGTCAACGCGAATGGAACCTACACCATCCCGGCGTTCATGGCTACGAGCCCATGCAACTCGGTAGATTACAGCTATGTAATTACGGGAGCGACAAGCAGGTCAGGAAGTAGTAATAATGCCAGTGGACATTTTGAAATCGGAACGAGTACCATTACATGGACTGCGACTGATGCAGCAGGTGATTCTGTGACTTGCCAAACAACGGTGGTGGTCAACGCCAACCCCGTAGTGAGGATTCCGGATGCTTACGCGTTGAAGACCGGTGTTCTTGCCAACACCGTTTATGTTGGCTATCAGCCTGCTTCTTCTATTACTTTAAATTCGGGTGTATCGGGAGGACAAGCTGGTTACTCCTATTCCTGGAGCAGCAATTCGACTTCGTCAACGACAACGGTTAGCCCGACAAGCAACACGGTTTACACTTTAACCTTAACGGATGCCAACGGTTGCCAGGCTGTTGCCACCAAAGCCGTTTCGGTTATGGATATCAGAGCAGGCAATAAGATGGATAAGATCCTAATTTGCCATTCTTCCGGCAACAGCAATACGATTCAAATCGATCCAGCGGCTGGTAAAGCACACCTGGCCCACGGAGATATGTTGGGAAGTTGCGGGAATGTAAGTCCTGCGGTTACCACGAGGTTTGAAGGACAGAACGAAGTTGTTTCAGAATTGCAGGTGAAGTCATTGCCTAACCCCAGCTCCAGTTATTTTGTTTTAAGTCTGAAGGGCGGAAGTGCTGAGAAAATGAATATCCGCGTCACCGACATTTCGGGTCGTAAGGTGGAAGAGAAGATGAATGTCGTTACGAATAGCAATGTGACTTTGGGAACTTCCTATCTACCGGGGATTTATTTCGCAGAAGTGATCCAGGGGACTGTTCACAAACAGATCAAGCTGGTGAAGCTTTAAT
>DATDNL010000073.1:0-2398 GCA_036518315.1 Flavisolibacter sp.
CGCAGAATATTCCTTTGCCACAGATCAACTGTATTAACCTGGATGCACATACCGACTTCAGGCCCAGCGAAGGCAGGCATAGCGGAAATGGTTTCAGGTATGCAGAAGAAGACGGCTTCCTGCAGAAGTATTGTGTTATTGGTATACACGAGAACTATCTTCCTCAAAATGTCTGGTTGGACATTGTAAACAACCCTTTTCTTGATTTCATCAGTTACGAGGACATTTTCTTGCAGGAGAAGCGCAACTTCATCCAGGCGGTGGCACATGCGCTTGATTTTACAGATGACAATTATGTGGGCATTGAGCTCGACCTTGATTCCATCGAAAATAGTTTAAGCAGTGCCTGTTCTCCATCTGGCATCAAGCCCATTCATGCAAGGCAGTACATCAATCTTTGCGCTGCGCAATCAAAAGCCTGTTATCTCCACATCTGCGAAGGCGCCATTCGCCTTTTCGATGGCAGGACAGATCCATCAATCGGTAAGCTGATAAGCTACCTGGTTACTGATTTTGTGAAGGGCAGCAGCGAATAGGTCTCCCGGTTTCTTACTTATCTATTCTATTCTCTTTGTCAAAGGAAGTATCTGAAAAACTTTCAATTTCAATGAAATACTTTGATGGCACGCACCAGGTCAGATAAAGCTTGTTAGAATCAATCCTTTTTACTGTGAAGTAGAACGGCTCACCGTTCTTATATTTTTCCGGCACACTGTCTATGCAGAAATTATGTTCAAACGAAGCGAAAAGGGATGTTGGCAAACTTTGATCCAATCGTCCTAACAATTAATTACCGGCCAACATTCACCCGCTGCAACGCGACCACTAAAGCAGCCTTCTGTGTTCTCCTCCGCGACCCGAAAACGACTCTCCCTATAGACTAACTCTCCCCAATAATCAATCATCAGTAATTAATAATCCAAACCTTGACGGGATTGCAGATCCACCATGTTAAGTCCATGTTATTCGATTCGAACGATTATTGTGTTTAATTAAATTGAAGTTGAAAGTTCTTTCTTTATTAACTGCTAAACCAACGATCATGAAACGATTCTTTGCTTTCAGTCTTGTAAGCAGCGTGTCTGCTATGCTCTTTACTTCCTGCCAGAAAGAGAGTAAATCATCACTACAACCTTCTCCTCAAACGGCCCCTTCTACGACGCAAACCGTGAACAATCAATCTACTTCGAAAGGCTATAACCCGCCCTTCGTTTACCAGGTAATGTTGTCTGCCAACATACCAGGAAACCAGGGAGGCGGTATTTGGCTTTGGATCGGACTTAATCCAAATTGGACAGGCGATTATTCTGGTGCTGACTGTGGCCATGGCTTAGGCGCCGTCAGTGACAAGGGCGACGTCACCTGGCAGTATGCCGGACCAAACAATGATTCGCTCCTTATTAAGGGACTTATTCTCGCGGGCCTGGGTAATTTTCCAACAACGATTGAAGTCCCCTCGGCTTTTGGCCACTACACCGGCACCATCGGGACTTATCTCACACTACCTGGTTTCATTCCGAATATCGGCAATGCGCAACTACAGGTAGCGCCATAATTGTACGACGACACTCAACGCAAACGATAGGTTAGAAATATGTGACATCTTTCTTCACATCCACCTGGGGCCATCTTCGTTCTTGCCGGCCGCAAGAACAGGGTCCCGGGCGGATTGTGGAATATCTATGTGCCAGGTTGACGCATTTACAGCCTGACCGTGATTTTATAACCGGGCCTGAATCCCCGGAGCAACGATTTAGAACAATCTAAATCACAGGATCATTTTTCACCGGCAGGAATCCAATTTGCATGAAAAGGGCAAGCCATCCGACTTCACTGTTGTACTGAACGATCTTTCCATCTTCAATCTTCATGATGTTAATATTCTGAAACTTCACCGCTTTGCCCGTGGGCGGTATCCCATACAGGTTGCCGAGGTGTGTAGCATTGAAGACCCAGTGCGAAGACACCCGGTTACCTTCCACCACTTGCTGCTGCAATTCGATTTTAATGTCGGGAAGCCCTTTTATAAAGGCCGGGAACACCTTACGTAATGATTCCATGCCGGGATGAGGATCTAGAACCGAAAGATCGTGGGTGGTAAACAAGGTCTGAATGGTCTCACGTGCTATTTCAGCAGGGGATTTAGTAGTCATTTGAATCAATTAAGGGTGAAATGATGATTAAAATAACAAGACGAATGAATATAACGCATTTATGTTTTCATTCAATGAAGATATGTGCTGTTAACAGCCTGTTTACACGAAAACCTGTTTTTTGGTTAATTGATAGAGTTACCCTTTCAACCCGCCCGTTGGTTCCGTTTTTTAGCAACTACTTGGGATACACAAAGTTTGTTTGTTCTTCTCTCGTTTTAATTGGCCGCACCTCAATTGTGGCA
>DATDNL010000074.1:0-5154 GCA_036518315.1 Flavisolibacter sp.
CTGAACATTTTCGTGGATACTATGCACAAGAGAAAGGAAATTGATGACAGTGCTTACCAGATGATGAAAGATCTGAAATGGTCGCACGAGAACTATTACATGGCTGTCTTCGGCAACCCCGCTGGCGAAGAGGATTGGGGATATAAATTGGAAGGACATCATCTTTCGGTGAACTTTACCTTTCACGAGCACCAATTGTCTGTAACGCCAATGTTTGTCGGCACGGACCCGGCAGAATATCCAATACTTCAATATGCAGGCTGGAGAGTGCTATCAAAAGAAGAAGATTTTGGTCTTAACCTGATAGGATCGTTGTCGCCCCAACAAAAAGCAAAGGCCACGATGAGCAATGACGTTCCTGGAGATATTATCACTTCGGCAGAAAGCGGCAAACGATTAGTTGATAATTGGGGAATTAAAGGAAGTGAACTAAATACGCAACAATTAGAGATACTCAAAGCAATCGTGCGAGAATTTGTATTCAACCTTGTGTATGAAAAGGCGGTAGCAGAATATGACAAGATCATAAAGGCAGGTATTAAGAATGTTTATTTCGGATGGATCGGTCAGTACGAAGAAAAGAAGCCCCATTATTACATACTGAATGGCCCTACTTTTCTAATCGAATTTGATAACAATGGAGGTCCAAGGCGGGCTGCTAATCATATCCATGCCATTTGGCGTGAGAAAGGAAATGAATTTGGAGAGGATGTGCTGAAGAAACACTACCTGAGTGAGCATGGAAAGGATTAAACTAATGAACAAGAAGACTTCAACGAGCCGCTTGTTCTATAAACTTCACAATTGCGCTTAAGAGTTTATCACTGATTGGTAAAGAAGGATTGTTATAGGTGGCAATGTTGGCACTCCTGTCGCCTTCCACGTTTTTGAGGATATGGTTCACGCCGTCAATCAAAACCAGTTGGGCATGGAGGTTGGCTTTGGCAAGTAACTGTGCATCCTGGGTTGACACCTGGATATCATTAGTACCCTGCACAACCAGAACAGGTATTGCCAGTTTTTTTATTTCTGCCTGCGGGTCGTATCGGAACCAGGAAATGATATAAGGCTGTACATCTGGGCGGAAAAGAGAATACAACATCGGGTCAACATTCGTGACGGTTTTGCCTTGTACAAGGCTATCGATAATTGGAAAGGAGATGTCTTTTATGTTCTGTGGCTGACTCGCCAACTGTTCTTTCAACAGTACATCCGCAGATCGCCCGGCTCCTGCGATGGAAACATACCCATCGGCCCCCTGGCGAGCAGCTACCATTCCAATTAGTGAACCTTCACTGTGCCCGATCACCACGACTTTCTTAAAGCGTTTATCTTTTTTGAGCAGGTCTATCCAATCCTGGGCATCCTTTATATAGTCTTCAAACCTGAGGTTGGCTTCGCCCTTCATAGCCGCTTTGCTTTCTGCGATTCCCCTTTTATCGTATCGTAAGGAAGCAATGGCGTGGTTCGCTAATCCCTGTGCCAGCATCCGTAAGGATTCGTTCTTCATGACGGGATTGTTGCCATTGCGGTCGGTGGGACCTGAACCTGCGATGATCAAAGCAACCGGCCCCTTTGAAAAATTTGCCGGAAGCATCAGTGTACCAAACAGATCCCCTGTCGCTGTATGTAATACCACCGGTGTTTCGTTGAATGCAGAATCGCTATTTGTACTTGCGAAGGCAGACAAGTTAATAAGGATTGGCAATAAGGCAACTACTGCCGCCTTGAGTAGAGTAGGGTTACCAAACTTCATGCATCCAAGTTAATTCATTGTTGAGCAAGAAGTAATGACCAGGCGGAGAAGCGGAAGGAAAGGAAGAATTTATTGGGGAGAATCGGTCTCGTCCCCTGTGTTTTCAACTATTGCGCGCTCAAGTTGATCTTCGACTCGCATGATCCATTCCGGTACTTTTGGTGCATCAACTATTCGAAACCTTTCACTTTTTAAATCCATGTTGAAATATTGGTGTGCACCGTCCCTGTCTAATACGGAGACGTGATAACGGTCAGAGCCTGCTGTCGCAATCCGGTTGAAAGAAAATTCAGGAGAATAATCATGACTGACATCGATACGCCTTGTGAAGCTTTGCATGGTTAAAGTTTCTAAATTCACAATACTAATCCCTCGCACAGAACCTCCATTAAGTAGAAGTCTCAATAAAAAGTAGAAAGGAATAAATCGCGGTAAATATAAGGCCTTCAGATGTCAAACAAGAAATGAGGAGAATAATTATGAGTTATATGGTAAAATAACATGCTTGGGATCAACACAATTGCACTGAGAAAGTGGAGCGGCGGCTGCATTCAATAGATTGAAAGCCGCCACTGGTGCAGGGAATGGTCATAATTATTTCCATTTTAATCTTTTATGAGTCATATAATTTGCAGCACAAATATCCTGACGTTTTTGTTCAACGAAGCTGTGTTTGAATGTGAACATTAACTCCGATTCTGACGATCGAATCAGTTCAAATGTCTACCCTCCATCTTTGACACCATCATTTTTGTTAGGCACCCCGCGTTGCTAGGACGCCTTTTTTCGTGGTGAAGATTTGAGGCTGGCCTTCAGTGATTCCATCAAATCGATGGTAGTGCTGCTGACTGCCGTTTTCATTTGCTTCACAGTTGCTCCTTTGCCTTTTGATTTGGCTTCTATGACCTTCAAAAGCTTTTCTGAGAATTCGTCTTTAAATTCTTTTGGATTGAAAGGCTGGGTCAGCTGGTCGATCAAGGTGATGGCCATCTTCACTTCTGCATCCTTAACGGGAGCATTCGGTATATTGATCTCATTGATGTCGCGAATTTCTTCCGGAAACCTTAATCTATGAAGCACTAATAAATTGTCGAGAGGCTTCACCATGCATATCCATTCTCTTTTGTGAAACACCAGGGGACCAATGGCAACCTTCTTTTCCTTTTTTAAGGCATCGCGCAAAAGAGCATAGGCCCTATCGCCTCCTTTATCGGGTTGCAGGTAATAGGGCTTTTCATAATACCGGGCATCTATTTCCTGTTCTTTCACAAATTGTATGATAGCGAGGTGGTCATATTTCTCGGGTGTCGCCTTTCTGAAGTCCTCTTCATCCACAATGATCATCTCTTTCCCCATTTCATAGCCCTTGACGATATCATGAAAGGCAACTTCCTTTCCCGTTTGCTCATTCACTTTCTTATAGCGGATGCGGGCATGATCATGCTTATCGAGGCTTACAAACGGAATCGTGCTTTCATCCGTCGCCCCGTATAAGCGTACGGGGATATTCACCAAACCAAATCCAATCGCACCTGTCCAAATAGGTCTCATATATTTCTTGTTTATAGGATCAGTAAGCTTAACCTATGTTCCAAAGTGCATTCCTTTTCCCTGGGAGCATGTGTGTATTGGTGAACCATTTATTCACATGATTGTCCACAACAGGCGGCCGTTGGCACTCTTATTGAGTATCCCTTAATAAAATAATACTATGGCAAGCAATAAACCGACAGGAGACAATGCACGCAAAGGTGCTGTTCGTAAAAGAAGCCAGGTAGAAAATACAAAGACGAGTTTGATGACAAAGCGCAATAAGGAAAACGGTCAGTTTATGGACGAGAAAACGTCTGGGGGTAAATTCAAAGGCGTGAGAGGGGAGAAATAGTATGGAACTGGAAATGTTTTTGGACGGAAAGTTCATCGACTCTTTTACAATAAAAGAGTCAGACCTAAAAAGGATTGATGAATTGCAGCACAAGATGGAGAAGAAGCATTGTCACCAATTGGAGTATTCTGATGGGCAGCCGCAATTTTTTATCAGTGGTCTCGCGGAAGAAGATCTTGAGGTGAAGGTTGTTGCAGGCGGATCAAAGTAGTGGTTGCGTGAGCAAGTGATTGGAGCCAAATTCTTTCGGTAATGCACTCATCAAAGGAAAAGCAGTCCTGCCGGACTGCTTTCTTTATGAATTATCGCCTCTTCCGGTCTTCTTTTGAAGCTCATCTATTTTCTTAGCCGCCTCTGCTTTAGTGAGATCGTCGTTTACCTTCTCTCCTGCCTCATCGGCCAGGGTATGTAAATACGAGTTTTGAGCACCTGTCATCTCCTCGTTCCCCGTCTTCCAATCATCAGGATTCTTGATGGTATTATCTGGTTTATTGTTTTTCATATTTGAGTGTTTCACTACCTGGTCACTAAGATCGTACCAAATACTAACTTATTTAGTATTTGGTTGAATAAGTTGATTGGGTCAGTTAATTGGTAGAGAGTCTAAGCTGAGGCAGTGAAGGGAACGAAGCGGTTGTTGATGAAGTAATGGTTTCGCATGGGATTTACTCTCCAGTTAACGGACAGAATCGTTTGCAATGCTGTCTTCAGGTGTTCACTGTTAAATGGTTTCACCACATAGAAGTCCGCCCGGTGAATGAATGACTTTTGGATATCAGACAAGTGGGCAGAACTGCTGTAGACAATAATGGGGAGATCTTTCAGGGTCGGATCTTTCCTGATCTCGCGGAGACATTCATAGCCGTTCTTGCATGGCATGTTCAAATCAAGGAACAAAAGGTCGGTTTGGTGTTCATGAAGGAAAGTAAGCAACTCCTCTCCATTACTAACATAGGAGACATGGATCTGCGGATAGTCTTTCTTTAAAACCCTTCCAAATACCAGGGCGTGATCCTTGTCGTCGTCCGCAAGCACAATGCTTTGTATCGGGTATGTCTGCTCCATCGATTCTTACAATTATTGGGCAACAAATCAAATACCAAAGGGACCATAGAACGCAAGGCGAGCTTTGCCGATTATGCAAAATTTTGCAAAAACTGTTGAGAACGGTAAGGATCTAAGGGTTCGCCTGGGCCAGTTCGACTTATTCGAGCCCGAGTTGAGGATTTGCCGTTGGCAAATCCCAACAGACTGTCAAAATGATCGGCCCGTCATGGTTTAGGATTGCGGTTTACAATATATTTCGGCCAACAACCTTAACGCAGGCGTTCACCTTAAAAGCAATGGATGAAAACCGGTTACGTTTTCAAACATATTGTTGGATCTCTACTCTTCTTCGCGATGCTGTTTTTGAGCGCTGGAAAGTTCAATTATTGGCAAGGTCTCCTATACCTGGTCATTGGATGTTAATGATGTTGTTGAACTATACCGTTTTTAGAATTGATCCAGAATT
>DATDNL010000075.1:0-2983 GCA_036518315.1 Flavisolibacter sp.
GCAGCTGCCCAGGACAAAGCCAACAGAAAGGCCGAAACACCAGGGCGGACCATTAGTGTTGATTTTAACCAAAACAGGGGGTCATTAAACAGTTTTTTCAAAGAGTGTGTGGGCGCAGGCAGGGCCAACGAAGGGCTGAGAGCTGACTGGCAACAACAGCTGGCGTATGTGAGAAAGGAGTGTGGGTTCAAATATATCCGTATGCATGGGTTGCTGACGGACGATATGGCTGTTTATAAAGAAGACCGCAAAGGGAACCCGGTTTACAATTATATGTACGTGGATGCGCTTTTTGATTTTTTGGAAAGCATAGGCATGAAGCCATTTGTTGAATTGGGTTTTATGCCGAATGCACTAGCGAGCGGTTCGCGCACGATCTTTTGGTGGCGTGGGAATGTCACTCCCCCGAAGGATTATGACAAGTGGGGAGCACTGGTGAAGAACCTCACGGAGCATTTTACTGAAAGATATGGAGCCGATGAAGTAAAGACCTGGTATTTTGAAGTGTGGAATGAGCCGAATCTTTCGCCGGGATTTTGGACAGGTACGCAAGAGGATTATTTTAAGCTATATAAATATGCGGCACAGGCTATTAAGGGTGTCAATAGGGATTACCGGGTTGGCGGGCCTGCTACCGCGGGGGCTGCATGGGAACGAGAGTTGATCGATTATTGTGATAAGAATAGTCTTCCCATAGATTTCATCAGCACACATTCATACGGAGTTAAACAGGGATTTCTTGATGAATATGGAAATTCAGGGACGGTGCTAGCCAAAGAGGAGTTGGCAGTCAGTGGGGATGTGCTGCAAACCAGGAGGGAAATCGCAGGCTCTCCTAAGCCAAACCTGGAACTACATTATACCGAATGGAGTGCGTCGTATACGCCTGCCGACCCGATTCACGACAGCTACCATGAAGCGGCTTATATTCTTCAAAAACTGAAGCAGGTGGGCAATGCAGCGAATTCGATGTCGTATTGGGTGTTCACTGATATTTTTGAAGAGCCAGGTCCACGGTTTGAACCGTTTCATGGCGGGTTTGGATTGTTGAACATCCAAGGGATCAACAAGCCGGCGTTCTATTCCTACCGGTTTTTGAATCAATTAGGGAATACCGAATTAGCAAATAATGATTCCGCTTCGTGGGCTTGTAAAGATTCGTCTGGGAATTTGCAGGTGTTAGCCTGGGATTACACGTATACGCTTCCTGATTCCACGAATAACCAGCAATACTTCATTCGAGATTTGCCGTCACAATCGAAAGGGAAATTGAAGATCAGGATTGCGAACATACCCGCGGGTAATTATGCACTGGAAGTTTATAAGGTGGGTTATAGGAGCAATGATGCCTATTCGACGTACCTGTCGATAGGAAAGCCCCAGCAGCTTTCAAAGGCACAGGTTGATCAAATAAAGAAGCAGAATGATGGTTCCCCTTATTTGAAAGATGTTGTTACCATCAAAGCAGGTGAACCGTTTTTGAAGGAAGTGGACATTCGTACTAACGACGTATTCTTTTTGAAGTTGGTCAAGCTCTGAGAACAGGTTGTCAAAGGAGTATTCTTTATTTCCACTCAAAACAAGATAATGAGAGAATCCCGTTTTCTGTGTTTGTTGATTGTAGCGTTAGTTTTTATTAAAATGAGCGCTGTTTGTCAACAGCTTTATGTGGGTGCAAATTATCATCCGCATGATGATAAAAATATAGAGAAGATAAAACGCGATGTCGCGTTAATGAAAGGGGCCGGTTTTAATGTTGTAAGAATGGGGCATCTTGCCTGGGACAGTTATGAACCGTCGGAGGGGAAGTTTGATTTCGCCTGGTTCGATGCGGTGATGGATCTAATGAATACTGCAGGGATTAAGGTTATTTTAGACATTGCCATTCGTCCTGCACCTATCTGGCTACATCAGAAGTATCCTTCGATTGACATTGTGGATGCCAATGGTGATAAACATTACCCGAATCACCGTTACATGGAGGATGTCGGCGACTCGAATTACCAGAGATATGCAGTGAGATTTGCAGACAGCCTTACGAAACATTATGGAAAGCATCCAGCGCTTCTAGCTTTTGGGATCGACAATGAGTCCGGAGACGGGCCCATTTCGTATTCCGAGACGGTAAAAGGAAGATTCATTGACTGGCTAAAGAACAAATATGGAACTGTGGATCAACTCAACCAGGCTTGGGCCACGCAACGTTGGTCAAGAAGGATCAATCAATTTGATGAAGTTGGTTTGCCTGTAGCCACTCATAGCACGGACGTTCCTGAACGGTTACTTGACTTCAGGCGTTTTATTTCTGATGAAATCAACAGGATTCTTTTCAAGGTGATTGAGAAAGCCAATGCGAACGCGGCCGGTGCATTGGTAAACACTAATGCATGGTATTATAGCCCTATGAAATATTTCGACTACACGCCAATAGCTTACTCCGGTAAAATGACCCGTGAGGGCTGCGGTTTTTACCCGGGAAATTCTTTGACCAGTAATGAAGGACTAAAGAATGCTTTGTTTGGGATTTCCAGGATACAGTTTGAAAGTAACAATCCTTTTTGGTGCAGTGAATTCACGACAATGACGGCCGTGCCGAATTCAATACGTAAGTCGGCTTATGCCAGTCTCCTGTATGGAAATCAAATGGTTTGTGGCTGGACGTGGCAGAGCATGCATAGTGGTGAAGAACAATATTTGGAAGGTATGCTGGACTGGGATGGTATTCCTAACCGAAAGTATGAAGAGTACAAAAAGATTGCGAAGGAATTCAAAAAGATCGAGCCCTATTTCCCATACAAACTGCGGGCAGAGGTGGCGTTGGCATTTTCTTTTCCGAGCCAGGTAGCCAGTGCATCCTTCCCTGTACGTCATGACGAGCAGTTACAGGCTTGTTTCAACGTGTTTTACAATAGGAATCTTGACACAAGGATCATCGACATCAACAAGAGTCCATTGGATTACAGATTGCTTTTTGTCCCTGGCG
>DATDNL010000076.1:0-4257 GCA_036518315.1 Flavisolibacter sp.
ATGGCGAGGTAACCGTCTACCGGAAGAATGGTCACCGTAAAACCGTATCTCATTATATTGAAGGGAAGTTGGACGGAGCCTGGAATGAATACTACCCGAATGGTGCACTAAACAGTACCAGGAACTATAAAAACGGGAAACCTCTTCGTGGCCAAAAGGAGTATTTCATTAACGGTAATCTGATGCAGGAGCAGAGGCTAAAACGAAAAACCCTCTACGACACTCTTGTATATTACTACTCGAACGGAAGAATTAAGCAAATTCTCCTCTATATTAACGGCGTTCGGGCACCAAATAAAAAAGCGGAAGACCTCGATTATTACAGCAGCCATTTCTTTCGGGCGCTTAATGCAGGCCAGCTAAAGGACGCCAACAAATATTTTTACCAAATATGGCTGATCGACAGCACCAGTAGCGACACGCATCATAAAGAAGGGCTGTTGCTGCTAAAAGAGCTTCGTTTCCAGGAAGCCATTACCTCTTTTGACCAGGCAATCGCAATCGAACCACTGGCAACGGAACCACTGGCCTACAGGGCCATTGCAAGGATGAAATACCACAAGTACAAGAACGTGAACGTGTTTGCAAAAGATTTTAAGGAACGACCACTAATTCCACCTGATTTGCTGAATATGTCATTCGCTGAACGCGCAAAGGTTTGCGCCGACCTGCACCTCGCCAACGAGACCGACTGGTCGGAGCTTTACATTCAAAAAATGATCCCTTTCCCCATACTGGAACTTTGCGCGAATTACAACTAAACCCGGGAACGCTTTTTGCACCTCAGCGGTACGACCTTCTTTTGTGTAGCCACTTGTTTGCCTTATAAGTTACAAAGGCCGAAGCGGAACCAATGATCGCTCCTGCGAGCACATCACTTGGGTAATGAACCCCAAGATCCATGCGCGCATACGCAATCGTAGAAGCCCATGCAAATGATGGCACCACTACATACCATCTGTGATTCAGCAAGGACAAAGAAGTAGCTGTCGTAAATGCAATTGAAACATGACCCGACGGGAAAGACGAACCGTCACCTTCTCCTGCTTTTTGAATAGAAGGGTAGGAGGTAAAAGGGCGGGGCCTTTGTACGATTACCTTCAATCCTTCTGTGACGACTGCTGCCAGGCCAAGAGCTGCAATCACCTGGAATCCGTGATTCTTTAGTGTACTGTCTTTTTGAAGAAAGCCCGCACCTACCATCGCAGCCGGAATGGCAACACTTATCGGGTAGGTCGAATTGGTGATCGTTCTAAAAAAGGGGTCAAGCCCCACCGGTCGGTCGTGATTGATGGTTCTAAGAATATTTATGTCCGCATTCTGCGCAAATACACCAAATGAGAAAGACACAAAGAGAAGAACAACAAGCAGTCTTCGAATCATACTATTTAAAAAGGCCATAATTTAAAATTCGCACTGGGGGTTTTCATTCAAATATAGCCACTGATTGTTCGAATAATGCAGTGAGCCAATCTCTGGGAAGCATTTTGAATATTGCGGGGATCAGTGTTCGCTTTGATGTATGCTCGTCGTCTCGAACTTCATCACCAGGAATTCCTTTTGATAATCAGCTTCAGTATGGAACTGAGTGGTTAGAAGTCCATTCCTGTTCAATTTATTAGTTATTGTATGCGCATGACCCGTAAGTAGCATCTGCGGAATAATTTGATATTGATCACCCAGGGTGATACAAATTTTCTTCTCGAAACTGCCAAGGGTTAAAGCTTTTAGGTTCAACTTTTCTATCTCTGCTTTCTCTTGTTTATCTAATAGCCGTTTAAGGGTCTCGGAGTAAAAAGGTCTTTCATACTTTTTTAGGTCACATGTGTTAACAAGCTTGAATTTCTTGATTAAACGATTTCTGATTCCATTTTTCACCAAACCGGCATACTCAACATTGGTGGTATTGATCAGCACCGGCAACCAGTAAAGACAACGAGGCGCATCCGGAAAACAAAACTCGAATTCGGTGAAATACATGGTAGGTAAGCTAAATGCTGGTTACAAAATTAGATGCCTGCAAGACTGGTAATTTTGAATAACCTGCATTTAACGGGGACTGACTGAAATGAGTAGTGACACATCAAGAATTATTTAGCAGTATCTCCATCTCTCGCCCTAACTGCTACTGCAACGCAATATTGAAAGACTGGGTGGTGACTGGCAGGCTTTGCAGTTCGTTGGCTACCATGTATTGAATATAACCGGTAACGTATGTTTTACCATTGGATTTTATCTTCACCTGCTGTACGAAGTCAACGCTTTCTTCAAAATAAATCGCTTCCACACCAAACAACTTCTCGTACTTGGTTATGAGTTTTCCCTCTTCTCGAATGACTCCTGTAATCGTTACCAACGGGTTACCACTAAATTCAATTTTGGCAGCAGCAGGACCGCCGGGAGGCGTTGTCATCGAATAAATATGCCAGGGCTGCTCAATTCTTGCAGTAAGATGAATCTCATAGGTCTTGTCAGCTATTCTCTTTGCACTGAATTTCCAGCGTACCGGCTTTTGAGCGGCTGCATAAAGTGATACCAGGGTAATGAGAATAAAAGCTGCAAACTTCATAAGAATAATTTGACAGTAAAAAACCGGGTATTACTAAGACAATTTCCAAATGCCAGAACCTCCTCTCGCGTGACAGAAATACTCGCATGATTTAAAAGTCTTTGCTATGTTTTTTTGGCTGGAATGCCTTAGATTTTTTATATTTAATAGGTATTGCAATTGTAGTACTACTTCACATCAATCCCTGGAATCTTCCTTTCGTTCCCATGAACATTCAATAAAAGGATGGCCATGTTGGGGATAATATGGCACCTGCTAGTTTGGAAACCTCAACTCAAAATCATGAAAAAGATTCCTGTATTGATCGTCATTACTCTTGGAAGCATTTGTCAATTTAGCTGCAGTAAAGCAAAAGATGCTTCGCAAACGAGTATCACTGAAGCTGTCTTAGATCCAACGGTCCAGCACAAAGTCAAGGAGTTTGATGCCTGCGAGGTGCAGCAGATCGTTTACGGGCCGTGCTGCAATGAAACCGACACGCTTGTTTTCACCTACAATTCCTGGGGAGATCCTGCCCTGGTTCAAAGGCTTCCGCGTCCTACTACCGGGGCTCCAAATTATATCTTCAGATATGATTCAAAAAGGAGGCTTACCGACGTTATTGGCATGTACGACAGTCCAACGATGGCGGAGTTTTGGAATAAATACTACTATGACAAGCCGGGCAATAGCAATATTGTAAAGGATTCGTCTTTTTTGTTTGTTGAAGTAAAAGATAACGAGATGGTGTCCTATAGGTATTCGGCAGTAACCTACTTTACTTATGACAAGTGGGATAGAATCATAAAAGACTCGACTTTCAGCGAGGGACATACCTACGTCAATAACTATGTCTATGATATGAATGGAAACCTGGCCGGTCGCACTTACGATAACCAGGTGAACATTCATCGCACAAACAAAATATGGATGTTTTTTGACCGGGACTACAGTCTAAACAATCCATTCCCGGCAGCCAGTTATAACGGTTGGGGATTGCCCACTAGACTAAGCTTCACTTTCCAGGAGCCTTACCACATGCAATTCCTCACCTATTTCAAGAATGCAACAATTACATATACTTGCGGAAAAGAGCTGCATTTCCATTGATGACACTAGCTACCGATTATTTTTAGCGCTAACTTTAATTCTAATATTTTTTAATCTAAAAATAACCATTGCCTTGACCGCTTTAGGCGTCAATGAAATACACAACCTGGAATGAAAAAAGATAGAGTATACGCCCTTGTTTTTGCAAGCGTTTATCCCTTGTATATTAAGAAGGTCGAGGCAAAGGGCCGCACAAAAGAAGAAGTAGACACGGTTATCTATTGGCTGACTGGCTATGACAAGAAGACCTTGCAGGAACAAATTGATCGGAAAACAGACCTTGAGACTTTCTTTGCCGAAGCGCCACAACTAAACCCAAACGTCTCAAAAATAACCGGTGTTATCTGCGGCTACCGGGTCGAAGAAATAGAAGATCCCCTAATGCAAAAGATCCGTTATATGGACAAACTGGTCGACGAATTAGCCAAAGGAAAGGCCATGGAAAAGATTCTGAGGAAGTAAATACCGGGACAACGAGGGTGTAAGTCAAGTTTCCTTTCTGCGAACCCCGGCCGGTGTATGATCCTATCCTCTCCCTCAACGAGTCCCTCCCAAACTGTAAATGCCCCTCGAAACGCCAAAGTTTTCCACTAACTGTT
>DATDNL010000077.1:0-3322 GCA_036518315.1 Flavisolibacter sp.
TATTTCACCTTCATTCACCTCCACGGTCCTATGCCGGTATTCCATTTTCAACTTGCCTTTGATCACCATGAACAACTCATCCTCATTGTCGTGTTTATGAAAAAAGAACTCGCCTTTCAACTTGGCCAATTTTACCTGTTGACCATTTAATTCCCCGATGATCTTAGGGCTCCAATGTTCCTTAAACAAACTGAACTTGTCTAAGAGATTTATCTTGTCCATGACTTAACTGTTCAATTCTTCAATAAAACGTTTCACTTTTTCCATAAACACGACAATGAGGATGAGCTGTTCATGGTGATCAAAGGCAAGTTCAGAATGGAATACCGGGACAGGACCGTGGAGGTGAATGAAGGTGAAATATTAATTGTTCCAAAAGGTGTAGAGCATAAGCCGGTTGCAGAAGACGAAGTCTGGGTGATGTTATTTGAACCTGCTTCTACCTTAAATACCGGCAACATTGTCAACGAAAAAACAAAAACGCATTTAGAAACTATTTGAACTGTATCGGGCAGGAATACGAGGATCCCAACATTATCCCATAAATCCCATTAATCCTGTTGATCCCAGTTCAGACTAATCCCAGTTCAGATGAGTTATCATATCACAAGGAAAACAGAAGATTCAAATAGTGCTGTGGAATACAGGGCAGCGCAAAGTAAGTACGCCCCGGATGAGCAGGGCTATTACGGCAAGTTTGGCGGTGCCTACATTCCCGAAATGCTCTATCGCAATGTGGAAGAACTGCGCACCAGGTATCTCGACATCATGAATGAGGCTTCTTTCCAAAAGGAATATCAGAACCTACTGCAGGATTACGTGGGCAGGCCAACACCCTTATACTTTGCGCAGCGATTGAGCAAGAAATATAGTTCCACCATTTATCTCAAAAGGGAAGATCTCTGTCACACGGGAGCCCACAAAGTCAATAACACGGTAGGGCAGATCCTTTTGGCGCTGCGTCTTGGTAAGAAAAGAATCATTGCCGAAACAGGCGCCGGGCAGCATGGTGTGGCCACAGCAACGGTTTGTGCACTGAAAGGCATTGAATGCATCGTATATATGGGTGAAAAGGATATAGAACGACAGGCGCCCAACGTAGCAAGGATGAAGATGCTCGGCGCTAAAGTAGTTCCGGCCTTAAGTGGAAGTAAGACGCTCAAGGACGCTACCAACGAAGCCATCCGCGACTGGATCAACAATCCCAATGACACACATTACATTATTGGAAGCGTTGTAGGTCCCCATCCTTATCCCGACATGGTAGCCCGCTTTCAAAGCGTCATCAGTAAAGAAATAAGATGGCAGTTAAAGGAGAAGACAGGAACCGAATTTCCTACTCATGTACTTGCCTGCGTAGGTGGTGGAAGTAACGCTGCAGGTGCCTTTTACAATTTCCTCGATGAAGAGAAAGTTCAACTAGTCGCGGTTGAAGCGGCAGGTGAAGGAGTCCATAGTGGCAAGAGCGCAGCCACAACCCAATTAGGCAGGGAAGGTGTTTTGCATGGCAGCAGAAGCCTGGTCATGCAGACCGAAGACGGACAAGTGGTGGAGCCGCACAGTATATCCGCCGGTTTAGACTACCCCGGTGTAGGTCCCTTGCATGCACATTTGTTTGACACAGGTAGAGCGAAGTTCCTAAGCGCCACTGATGATGAAGCATTGAAGGCGTCATTTGAAATAGCTAGGCTGGAAGGCATTATCCCTGCTCTTGAAACCGGGCATGCATTTGCCGCATTGGATCAACTCAATCTTAAAGAATCGGATGTGGCGGTGATTTGTTTGAGTGGTAGGGGAGACAAAGATCTCGGTACTTATATGAGAGTAATGGAAGAAAACGGCATGCTTGATAAATAGAGCACGTTTATAAATTTAGTGGTGCAGTAATAATAACATCGAAGATTCATGAAGAGTGAAAGTTCAGTATATACAGGTTTTGAGTTTGACGCAGATGGATACCCGGCATTCGCCATCATTAATACCGATCTCAAAGCTGTCAACAAGGAACAGTTCCCGTATTCTGTCTTTATTCAGATCGTGCCTGACAACTATAATGAGAACGGTCATCCTTTGGAACAGGAAGACGAGTACCTCGTGGAGATCGAGAAGAAGATCATAGAATATCTTGAGGGTCAAACAAGGTCGGTCCACGTCGGGCACGTCACAACTTTTCGCTCAAGGCAGATCATATTTTACACAAACGATGAAGGTGTAGTGGCAACTTTCCTTGATCACTTTCTGTCAACCGTCGAGAGGGAAACTGATTTTGAAGAGGAGGAAGATCCTACCTGGGAGAATGTTTCAGCCTTTTATGATTTATTATGAAAAGAATAAAAGAACTATTTGAAAGGAAGCAGCACGGCGTTTTGAATGTCTACTGCACGGCCGGCTATCCCGAGCTAAACAGTACCGTACCGGTGATGAAGTCCTTGCAGGCAAATGGCGCTGACCTGATCGAGTTGGGTATGCCTTATAGCGATCCATTAGCTGATGGTCCCGTGATCCAGGCCAGTAGTACCAGGGCCTTGAATAACGGTATGACCATTACCAAACTGTTTGAGCAGTTGAAAGACTTTCGCTCTCAAGAGGGTGGAGGGGTCAATGTACCCGTTATCTTGATGGGTTATTTAAATCCCTTACTTCAGTATGGCTTCGAAAAGTTCTGCGCCAAAGCTTCCGAAGTTGGAATTGATGGATTGATCATTCCCGATATTCCCATGTACGAATATGAAAACGAGTACAAGGAGGTGATTCAGAAATACGGCCTCGACTTTATCTTTCTTGTGACACCTGAGACTTCGGAAGAAAGGGTGAGACAACTGGATCAATTGAGCAGCGGCTTCCTTTATGCGGTGTCCTCTTCTTCTATTACGGGCTCAGACAAGGACTTTTCTCCTGTCGAGGCTTACCTAAGTCGTCTGAAAGCGATGAACCTGAAGAATCCGATCCTCGTTGGCTTTGGAATAAAGGATAAGACAACTTTCAAGGCTGCCTGCAAATATGCCAATGGGGCCATTATTGGAAGTGCCTACATTAAAGCAATAGAAACAACGAATACGGAAGAAGCAACGAAGAAGTTTTTACAAGGAGTGTTAGAATGAGCGGAAGACGGGACTCGAACCCGCTACCTACAGCTTGGGAAGCTGTCGCTCTACCAGGTGAGCTACTTCCGCTTAACGCAATGAAATTACAATGAAACTGGCAATTATAAAATACAATGCAGGAAACATTCAGTCAGTTCTGAATGCTCTCGGGCGATTAGGAGTCGAAGCCGAGGTGACCGACGACATCAACAAGATTCGTACTGCAGACAAAGTGATCT
>DATDNL010000078.1:0-5877 GCA_036518315.1 Flavisolibacter sp.
GAACTGGAAAACAATCTTGTTCTTTATTACACGTCAACAAGCCGGGAATCTGCACGCATCATCGAACAGCAATCCAAAAACGTTGTTTCAAAGAAAGAGCAGTCGCTGGAGGCTATGCACCAATTGAAACAGCAATCACAAATGTTGAAAGAAGCGTTGCTGAAAGGACGTTTGCATGAGTTTGGAGAGATTCTCGATTATGGGTACCAACAAAAAAAGAAAATGGCAGAGGGCATTTCAAATCCCTTGATGGAAGATATCTATGAAACGGCGAAAGCAGCCGGGGCAACGGGAGGAAAGATCTCGGGTGCAGGTGGCGGCGGCTTCATGACCTTTTATTGTCCGGGTACGACCAAATACAATGTGATCAGGAGTTTAGAAAAGTTCGGTGGTCGCCACCGTAATTACCAGTTTGTGGAGCACGGACTAAAGTCCTGGACTATTTAATTCATATGACTATGGAAAAGATCAAAGACATTATTAAGGCTTCGATAAATGTGAAGCAACAGGTCCTGGAGAACGAAGAATTACTTTCGACAGTTGAAGCAGTTGTGGACAAAATCACTTCGTCGCTGCGGAACAGGGGAAGAATTTACTTCTGCGGCAATGGTGGTAGTGCGGCTGATGCGCAACATTTAGCTGCTGAATTCTCCGGACGTTTCTATACCGACCGGAAAGCGTTGCCGGCTGAAGCCTTGCATTGCAATACGTCTTACATGACCGCAGTTGCGAATGATTATAGCTACGATGTCGTTTACGCGAGGTTAATCGAGGGAATTGCCAATAAGGGTGACGTACTGGTCGGATTATCGACATCAGGAAACTCGGGTAATATTGTCAAAGCTTTCGAGGTAGCGAAAGACAAAGGCGTCATCACGGTTGGTTTTACCGGTCTTAGTGGCGGCGCCATGAAAAGCCTGAGTGACTATCTCATTAATATACCAACAACGGACACTCCCCGAATCCAGGAGAGCCATATCATGATTGGTCACATCATATGCCAGTTAGTGGAAGAAAAATTTTTCGCTGCCAATGGGTAAAGAAGCTATCATCCTCGCTGGTGGACTAGGCACCAGGTTGCGTAGCACGGTTCCTGACCTGCCGAAATGTATGGCGCCTGTCGCGGGGAGGCCTTTTCTTTCTTACGTCATTGACTACCTGCGAATGCAGGGAATTGAACGCTTCATTTTTTCCCTTGGGTACCGGTGGGGATTGATCGAGGAGTTTTTACAGAAAGAATACCCAACCCTGGACTACACTTCAGTCATTGAAGAAGAACCCCTGGGTACCGGTGGCGGCATTCGTTTGGCTATTGAGAAGGTTAATTCAAATAATGTATTAGTTGCCAATGGTGATACGCTCTTTAAAATACAGTCAAAAGAGCTTTTCCAAACACACATTGATAATGGTTCCGAGTGTACGCTTGCGTTAAAGGCGATGCACGACTTCGATCGTTACGGCGTAGTGGAGATAAAAGACAAAGGCAGAATCGTTTCATTTAAGGAGAAACAATTCTACACGAGTGGTTTAATCAACGGTGGCATTTACCTGTTAAACAAAGACCAGTTCCTTTCCCGCCAGCTGCCGCAAAAGTTCTCGTTTGAAAAAGACTACCTGGAACCGTTTTGTACAGAAGCGCCTTTTTACGGCTCTGTCCAGGAAGGTTATTTCATCGACATCGGGATTCCCGAAGATTATCAACGAGCCCAGTCTGAACTGGAACGGACACCTTTGGACCTGGGCCAGGTCGACAAAAACTGGACTTTGTTCCTCGACCGTGATGGAGTGATTAATGAAGAAAGGCTCGGCCAATACGTTTTGCATTGGGGCGAATTTATCTTCAGTAAGGGAGTACTGGAGGTCTTTAAAAAACTGAGTGATCATTTCGGTCGTGTCATTGTTGTCAGCAACCAGCGCGGCGTTGGCAAGGGCCTGATGACTGAGGAAGCTTTACAAAGTATCCACCTCGAGATGCAGCGGGAAGTAGAGATCGTTAATGGAAAGATCGACAAGATCTACTACTGCACTGAAAAAGACGATAAATGCTTTAATCGCAAACCCAACCCTGGAATGGCTCTACAGGCCCGGGAAGATTTCCCGGACATTGATTTCTCCAAAACGATAATGGTAGGCAACAAGCCGAGTGATATGAAATTTGGCCGTGCCGCAGGCGTTTATACCGTTTTCGTGAGGACAACAAATCCCGACCAGGCCTACCCCCATCCCGATATAGACCTCGTGTTTCACTCTCTTTCGGAGTTTGCCTCCGCTTTATAAGGTCCCTCCACCTGGTAAACTTGTTAATACCTGTTTCTTTAGGATAATTTTTGAAGTTTTTTGCCGTTCTTAGCATAGATCAAATCGTCTATCCAGGGTGAAAAAACCGCTTCTATACCTCGTTCTTATTCTTTTGACCTCCACTTCCTTCGCACAGGTTAAGAAGATCAGCCAGGCCGACTACAAGATTCTCGAAAAGAAAGAAGACAGCTTAAAGGTTTATGCTAAAGAGCTCGTCACCGATAGTCTTACCAATAACAGGATGCGGAGTGATAGTTTTTTTACGAAAGTTCTTATCAGGAGCTTTCTTGTGAAAAACTCTTTCTATTATGGATTTGATTCCGTGAAAGGTATCAGTTCTCTATACGCGCCTGATAGTAGCTTTAGGATCATGACCTGGTCATTGACGTACAATGAAGACTTGTGCCAGCAACGTGGTGTAATCCAGTTTCCAACTAAGGATGGCTCACCAAAATTTGTCCCCCTCTATGACTATTCCACGCGCACGCCTTACCCGGAAGATTCTATTCGCGATCATAAACACTGGATCGGTGCCATTTATTACGACATAATACAAACTAAATACAATAACAAGAATTACTACACCTTATTCGGCTACGATCCGAATAATCCAATAACGAACAAGAAATGGATAGAGGTGCTGACATTCGACGCTAACAGTATGCCGCTATTCGGAGGAAAATATTTCAGTTTTGCAAAAGATAGTGCAAAACGTGCCGACCAGTTCAGGTACGGCATCGAATACAAAAAGGCTGCGTCGGCAACAGTGGATTACGACCCTGATCTAAAAATGATTCTCATAGATCACCTCATTTCTGAGACAGACGAACCCGATTTACCCCAGACGCTTGTTCCCGACGGAGATTACGAGGGCTTCAAATGGGCGAATGGCAAATGGCTTCACGTCGATAAGGTATTTGACCAAAAACTGGAGGATGGACAAGCTCCGGTACCGGATCCGATCAGGGATGTGAAGGGAACCACCAATGAAGAAAAGCTTCAGCAGCAGTCGGATAAAAACAAGGCTAAAAAGAAAGGAGACCAATAGGAACACATAGGTTCGGTATAAGAATCACAACGGGAATGGAGGAATTAACAAGACCGTCCTGGAGAAAACTAAATACTGTAAACGAATAACCAAGGTATTTCTATTCGTCCAATTTTAGGACGGCAAGGAAGGCTTCTTGTGGCACTTCGACATTTCCAATCTGGCGCATACGTTTCTTACCTTCTTTCTGCTTCTCCAACAGTTTTCTCTTACGGCTAATATCACCACCATAACATTTTGCGGTAACATCCTTTCGCATCGCCGAAATGTTTTCGCGCGCAATCACCTTGGCGCCAATGGCAGCCTGGATGGCAATCTGGAATTGTTGACGAGGCAACAACTCTTTCAACTTCTCACAAAGTCTTCTGCCAAAATCCTGTGCCCTGCCGCGGTGAATCAAAGCGCTCAATGCATCCACTTTGTCGCCATTCAGCAGAATGTCCATCTTAACGATGTCGGCCTCACGGTAACCGATGGGATGGTAGTCAAAGGATGCATAACCCCTTGTTTGTGATTTTAGTTTATCGTAGAAGTCAAATACAATTTCGGTAAGCGGCATCTCGAAGATCAACTCAACGCGTGTTTGTGTCAAATAGCTTTGGTTGATAAGGATACCACGCTTGCCTAAACACAAGGTCATGATATTGCCAATGTATTCAGGCTTTGTAATGATCTGCGCCCTGATAAAAGGCTCTTCAATGCGATCTGTCTTTACAGGGTCAGGAAACTCGGTTGGGTTGTTAACGATCACCTTTTCTCCCGCCGTCGTGTAAGCGATAAAACTTACGTTCGGAACTGTCGTGATAACGGTTTGGTCGAATTCTCTTTCCAGGCGCTCCTGGATGATCTCCATGTGCAACAAACCAAGAAATCCGCAACGGAAGCCGAAGCCCAGCGCTTGCGAGGTTTCCAATTCGAATGTCAGAGACGCATCGTTCAACTGCAGTTTGTCCATGCAGTCGCGGAGTTCTTCAAATTCGTCGGTGTTTACGGGAAAGATCCCGGCAAATACCATTGGTTTTACTTCCTGGAAACCCTTAATCATTTCCTGGGTCGGATTCAAGGCATTCGTGAGTGTATCACCCACTTTTACTTCTTTCGCATTTTTTATCCCGGTAATGATGTATCCCACGTCTCCTGCACTGACCACCTCTTTCGGTTCCATTTTAAGTTTCAGGATACCCACCTCGTCGGCTTCATATTCCTGCCCTGTTGATACAAATTGAACCTTGTCTCCTTTTTTAATGGTTCCGTTCAATATACGGTAGTAAACAATGATCCCCCGGAAACTATTAAACACGCTGTCAAAGATCAACGCCTGCAAAGGAGCATTCGGATTCCCTTTCGGCGCCGGTATGCGTTGAACAATGGCTTCCAAAATCGCTTCTACACCTAATCCTGTCCGACCGCTTGCCAATAAAATATCTTCCGGTTTACAGCCGATCAACTCAACGATTTGGTCTTTCACTTCTTCTATCATCGCACCATCCATGTCGATCTTGTTGATGACAGGAATGATCTCGAGGTCATTGTCGATAGCGAGGTATAGGTTTGAGATTGTCTGTGCCTGGATCCCCTGTGTGGCATCTACGAGCAGCAAAGCACCTTCGCAAGCGGCCAATGCCCGGCTCACCTCATAGCTAAAATCCACATGCCCGGGAGTATCGATAAGGTTCAGTGTGTAGTCCTCGCCATTCTGCTTGTAGTCAATTTGAATGGCGTGACTTTTAATGGTGATCCCTTTCTCTCTCTCCAGGTCCATGTCGTCCAGCACCTGGTCCATCATTTCCCGATCGCTGATCGTATGAGTGAGCTGTAAAAGACGGTCAGCCAGGGTGGATTTGCCGTGATCAATGTGAGCTATGATACAAAAATTGCGGATGTTCTTCATTTCGTTGCTACCCGATTTTGGGATGTGCGAAGGTAATTGATTTGAGCGGGATAAACAGGAGGTATAGAGGTATATAGTGCTATTGAATTCCTAATTGTTCTTTGAGTTTTCGGGTCAATTTCCTTTTTACCAGTTCATAACTCTGTTGAAGATATTGCTGCCATTCTTTCTTGTTCAATTTTGAAGGATTCGTAACCAATACCCATTTTGCCCTTGCCAAATACGGTGCTGCCGTAAATCCATCTTTCATGCTCACCTCTTCGAATTCTTCGTCACTTACTTTGAAGGAACAACGGAATGGCTGTTCTAAAGGAACCATGCAAAACATCTTCTCTCCCACTGAGAATACAAGATTCTCCCATTTGACGTCTTCAGTTACGGCTGGTAACGATAGACAGACCTTACGAACAAAATCAACATCCATATCCTAAAATAAAGAATCCCGTCGTAAAGACGGGACTTATTAAATGTATTGAACTGTAACCTTTTCTTATGCCTGCTGTGGCTTCTCCGCCTTTGGCTTCTTGCCGGTCTTCGGGGTAAAAATCGCCAGCATTCTTTTTCCTTCAAGCTTAGGCATGCTCTCCAACTGTCCGAAATCTTTTAAACGGTCAGCAAACTTCAAGAGCAATAATTCACC
>DATDNL010000079.1:0-2480 GCA_036518315.1 Flavisolibacter sp.
CTGGTAGGGTTAGCCACGAAACACATGCTCATTGATGTGATTTTCAAAAACTCACCTGAGCTACCGAAATACTTTTACTGGACCTTCATCTTCGGGTTTGGATTTACACTTTACATGCTGATGGAAGCTTATGCCTGGCAACAACGGCAGGCGGTGATGAGTAATTTCCTGAAGGAGGTGTTATTTCGCACCTTCACAACCATACTGATCGTCCTCACGACGCTGCAGGTCATCAAAAGCTTTGATGTCTTTATCGGCATCTATTCATTTACCTACCTCGCCATCGCTCTCGTCATGTTCATCTTCTTTTTTAAAAGAAATGAGCTCCATTTTACCTTTTCGATTAGTAATGTCACGAGGAAGTTCAGGAAAAAGATCCTGCAACTGGCAGCTTATGTGTGGGCAGCAAGTCTCTTGTTCAACATCGCCAGTGTTTTTGATACGATTGTCATTGCTGCCGTGATGCCCAACGGGATGGCGGCCGCTGGAATCTATGCGCTGGCGCAAAATATCTCCAGCCTTATCCAGGCTCCTCAAAGGGCAATCATCTCTTCTGCCGTGGGCCCCCTATCGCACGCGTGGAAGGAAAAAGACTACTCGAAGATTGACAGGATCTATCACAGGTCGTCGATTAACCAATTGGTGTTCTCCTGTGCTATGTTTAGCCTGATCTGGTTGAATTTCGACGACGGTATTTCCACCTTTCATCTGCAGGAAGGATATCGTGCCGCCAAGTGGGTGTTCTTCTTCATTGGTATGGCTAAGATCATCGACATGGGCACTGGTCTGAACTCCCAGATCATTGGCACCTCTACCTACTTCCGTTTTGAATTCACCAGCGGGATGATCCTGCTGGCGCTTACTCTGCCGCTCAACTGGCAACTCACGCGGATGTTTGGGATCATCGGGCCGGCCTATTCGAACCTTATTTCTTTTACGATATTCAATATTATCCGTTACTGGTTCCTATTGAAGCGATTTAAAATGCAGCCTTTTACCATTAAATCTTTATACACGATTGTGCTAGCAGGCGCTGCCTATTTTCTATGTTACTGGTTGTTTAATGACAGAACAGGATTTGCCTGGATCGTCTTAAGAAGCACTGTATTTGTGGGCATCTATGCAACTGGGATGTTCTCGCTGAGACTTACGCCTGACGCGATACCTGTCTTAATAACAATAAAGAAGAAACTAGGGTTTAAGAGTTGAGGCAGTGGTTTGATCCTGGCTGACGCGGCCTACGCCCACAAACTTTCTCATCCAATAGTCGTCATAAAGGTCGCTGATGGTAACACCACCTGTAGACGCATGAACGAATTTGTTGTTCTGAAGATACATACCCACGTGTGACACGCCGCCAATGGTATTGAAGAAGACGAGGTCACCTTCTTTTAACTCGGCACGCGAGATTCTTTGGGAGAAGTCGTATTGCTCCCGGGCTGTACGCGGAATGTTTATTCCCCATAAGCTGCTGAATAATACCTGGGTAAAAGCTGAGCAGTCGATGCCGTCTTTGGTTGAGCCCCCGAGTCTATAACGGGTTCCCATCCATTCATCCAACACCTTGAAAACGTTTAAGTCGATTGCTTGCTCCACATTAATGTCAAGCAGTAAGGCATACTTCAACTGGAGGTTGTCGGCATTTTCGATTGTTGATTCTACGCTTAAGCCGGGGATGACCTTCTTATCTTCCTTAAAGAGACTTTGAGAAAAGGCGGCCTTGGGATCGGAGTTATCGTCATTGCAGGCCTGGACGCTAATGTCGTTAAGGAACTTCACTTCTTTAACGGCAGAATTGCCCTGCTTCTTTCTTTGAGCTTGCGCAGGGACCGTCACACCTGCGGTAAGCAGGAGGATGGTGGCTGCGAAGAGGATGTGTTTGCTCATAAGGTCTCTTTAGTGAAATTGGATGGGTCTACGAAAGTAAAAAAATTTTCCACAAGCTGTGGACTAATTTCAACGTTCCTTTGTCAGTTTTATTGCCATCCGAGGGTGTAAATTGCACGTCTTACCCCTGTATACATCGTTTAATTTGATATTGATCAAGAGGAGCCTGACATGAAATTTTCGCATTTACACGTTCATACTCAATACTCTCTGTTGGATGGGGCCGCTTCCATCCCCTCTCTGTATAAAAAGGCGATTGCTGATGGTATGCCTGCCCTGGCTATCAGCGATCACGGTAACATGTTTGGGGCCTTTGAGTTCGTGTCCCAGGCCTATAAGCACCTCGATGAGCATGGAAAGCCTAAGGTAAAACCAATAGTCGGTTGCGAGTTTTACGTGGTTGCCGACCGCCACCGCAGGTCCTTTACCAAGGAAGAAAAGGATAACCGTTACCACCAAATTCTTCTTGCCAAGAATGAGATCGGGTACCGAAACCTTGTCAAGCTGACCTCCCTCGGCTATATGGAAGGATTGTATGGTAAATACCCTCGAATCGACAAGCAGTTGATCGAAAAATACCACGAGGGCCTGAG
>DATDNL010000080.1:0-3400 GCA_036518315.1 Flavisolibacter sp.
AGTCGTAAATATGGTCCGTTTGTTTCTTTAAGATAGCATCGCGTTTTATGGCAAAGGCTTCAATTTTACTTTTTGTTTGTACCGTATCCTGGCAAACTGAAAATAATGGAGTTACTAACCACATTATCAAAATAGCTTTCATATCTAGAAGTTTTGACGGGCTACAATTCTACATAGACTTCCATCACCCAACAATGATTATAGTATCATGTTGCACTGATTAAAGTCGATGTTAAAACCTCGACAGAACGCAGCTAATTGATCCCTCCCATTATCTTTGGCCAAATTTGATGTATGCAGACAAAGAAGCCGTCGGACAGTTTGACAATGATGACAGAGATTGTTTTGCCAAACGACACGAATGTATTTGGGAATTTAATGGGTGGCCGATTGATGTATTGGATGGACATCGCAGCAGCCATCGCCGCTCAAAAACATTGTAATGCCCCCGTGGTAACTGCCTCGGTTGATAATATCTCATTCGAAAACCCAATTAAACTCGGCAATACGGTACATATTGAGGCTATTGTGAGCCGGGCTTTTACCACGTCTATGGAGGTGCATTTAAAAGTGTGGGGAGAAGATTTTCAGCATCAATACAAATACAAAAGCAACGAGGCGTATTACACGTTTGTAGCATTAGATCCCAACCGGAAACCAAGAACTGTTCCTCAACTCAGCCCCGAAACAGAAGAGGAGAAACGCCTGTTTGAAGGGGCTTTACGCAGAAGACAGGTACGCCTGATACTTGGGGGCAAGATGCACCCCGACGATGCAGCCGAATTGAAAGCATGGTTTACAAAAGATTAGTTATGTCAGCCTATATTATTGTTGATGTCGCGGTTCACAATGTTGAGAATTACGAAGGGTACAAGAAATTGACTCCGGCTTCTTTGATACCCTACCAGGGAAAATTTATTGTTCGTGGCGGTGCAACTGAAACCCTGGAGGGAGACTGGGTGCCCGGGAGAGTTGTTATCCTCGAATTCCCATCTGTTGAAAAGGCGAAGCAATGGTGGAATTCTGAAGAATACGCACCTGCTAAAGCATTAAGGCAGGCAAATGCAGAAACCAAAATGATTGTCGTTGAGGGTTTTCCCGGCTAACTGGTGTGAGTGATATCCCTGAAGAATTTCTTTTTCAGTGCAAAGTGCTGCCAGACAATATTACCGCGGTAAACACCCGGCAGCGTTTTTAACATCCTTCTTCTATGTTTTGGTTTCTTCTTTGGCTTAAATAAGCACCAGTTGACATAGGCAAGATGGGCTTTGAAGATGGCGACAAAATAACCGGCATCACCAGAAAGCAAACCTTTGACGGCAGACACCTGGTCAAGGAACAAACGAAAGGGAATCTTCCACCACTTTTCACTCCAAGGCAAATTTTTAGCAAGAAGAATCTGGTTATTACGAAAGTTGAGAAAGGTCTTCTTCGAATTACCCCTCGGAAGGGTTCCTCCGCCTACATGATAAATTCTCGCTTCGGGACAGCAAAAGACCCTGTAGCCAGCCAAATGGATCCTCCAGCAGAGATCAATTTCTTCCTGGTGGGCGAAGAAGTATTCGTCAAATCCTTTCAACTGGTGATACACTTCGCTCTTTATCAGCATCGCGGCGCCACTGGCCCAAAAGACCTCCTCCGTTTTATCGAACTGTCCTGTATCTACTTCACAGATATCGAAAATGCGTCCCCTGGCAAAAGGGTAACCAAAAAGGTCCAACCACCCTCCTGCGCCGCCAGCATATTCAAACAAATGCTTGTCCTTATAGGCAAGGATTTTTGGCTGACACGCAACGGCTTTTTCTTCCTTCATCAACAAATCAACCATTGGTTGCAACCATCCGGATTCCACTTCGACATCCGAATTCAGAAGCATGTAATAGTCCGCACTCAGCTCCTTTAACGCTTCATTGTAACCTTTGGCGAAACCGTGGTTTTCATTAAATATAATGAGTTCTACCTGCGGGAAAGCTTTTCTGAGATAGTCAATTGAATCATCGGATGAACCATTATCAGCAACGATTACCCTGAAATTGGAGTAGTTGGTAGCCAATACAGAAGGAAGAAATTGTTGAAGATGGTGTTTACCGTTCCAGTTTAGAATGACAATAGCGACAGATGGCTGGCCCAATTAGTAATTTTCGCCAAAAATAAGTGAAGCGAGACGAAGTCGGAAGAGAGAAGTGCGAAGTCGGGAGTCCGAAAGTCGGTAGTCGGAAGTCGGAGATACATTTCAGTATCGAATTTGTCGCTTGGTTGCCCAGTGCTTCATATATACAAGATGGAGTTTCTACTTTATCTTGTGACCATGATTGGGCAATTGTTCAACCTTCGGTCGCTGTTGGCATTGGTGGCTATTTTGATCGTCACCGGGACGATCTTTTATTCCTCCTATTTAGCAGACAAGATCGAAAAAGACGAAAGGAAAAAAGTGGAGCTGTGGGTGGAAGCTGTCACCTCCATCAGTAATCCAAACAATACCGAAACCGCCCTGGCCTCAAAGGTGACGTTGCAGCAAAACGACATCCCCATTATCGAGACAACAGAGAAGGACAGCATCAGCAACTGGGTCAATCTTGATTCCGCCAGCGTTGAGAAAGGCTGGGAAAAAGAGGATACTGTTCGCTACGCTAATACTAACACCTATCTTCAAAGCAAGTTAAGATCATTCAAGTCTGAGAATAAAGGCATAGTCTGGACGGACCCTTCAGATCCAAAAAGGAAAAACAACTACTATTACGGCCATAGTCGACTTCTGGATGAGGTGAGGTATTACCCACTGGTCCAGTTGCTCATTGTTGGACTGTTTATACTGATCACGATTATGGCGTTGCGAAGTAACTACCGATCCACCCAAAACCAGGTCTGGGCCGGCATGGCTAAGGAAACGGCCCATCAACTTGGTACACCAGTATCCTCGCTGGAAGGCTGGATGGAGATTCTGAAAGAAACACATGCCAACGAGAGCTTCGTGCCCGAGATGGAAAAGGACGTGAGCCGTCTTCGCCTGGTGTCGGACCGTTTCGGCAAAATAGGAAGCGCTCCTAAACTCGAGGAAAGAAACGTAATCGAGCAAATACTGAACATGGTGGAGTACATCCGCAAAAGGGCCGGTGGCAAGGTCTCTTTCAAAGTGGACACCCACAACCTAACTGATATTACTTTAAAGATATCTGCGCCACTGTTTGACTGGGTGATCGAAAACCTGTTAAAGAATGCCCTCGATGCCATGGAAGGCAGAGGCTCCATAAAGATTGATATCGAAGAGAGTGATCGCGACGTCACAATAGACGTGAGTGATACGGGGAAAGGGATCAGCAAACAAAACGTGGCGAAGGTGTTCAAGCCCGGATTCACTACAAAGAAACGTGGCTGGGGACTTGGACTAAGCCTGTCCAAA
>DATDNL010000081.1:0-2561 GCA_036518315.1 Flavisolibacter sp.
CCTCCGTGATACAAACGATCAGTTCAACACCCGCATCCGCAGCTTCCATGATGGCATCTGCAGCAAAGGCCGGTGGCACGAATATGATGGAAACGTTGGCGCCCGTTTCTTTTACACAGGAGGCAACTGTATTGAAAACCCTGCGGTCGAGGTGTGAAGTACCACCTTTACCCGGTGTGACACCACCTACGACGTTGGTTCCGTATTCGATCATTTGTGAGGCGTGGAAGGTTCCTTCGGTTCCGGTAAAACCTTGTACCAGTATTTTGGAGTTCTTGTTAACGAGAATGCTCATAATTGGTTTAAAGTCCGGCAAAAGTAAGGAAATAGGAAAAACCAAAGCCCGGTAGAAGCGATTAGTTGGACTGCAATGCTTAGCTCAACAGCGTTCTGATAAAACAGGAAAGCACTTCAAACCTTCAGTAATTAAAAGTCAAACTCGATAAGTTCTGTGTGGTGTAGTAGTTCTTTTGTGAAGCGGTCGTGATTTTTTTCGGAGCCGTAAACATGCCAGACGCCAACCATGTGAGCCCCGCTTTTGGTTCGCCTTATTGGCTTAAAGCTGAGATCACATTGTTTGAAGAGTTCTTCGTATTCCGCGAACAGGTCTTCTTTGATGGGGGCAACGATTTTGTAAGTGTGCGACTGGTTGGCCCTGTCGATCACAAACTGGAGCCTTGTCAGCAGGAGCAGTGAGGCAAGGACAATGGCTGTGGAAATGAGAACGAGCGTATAAGCTCCTGTTGCAATGCCCATACCCAGGGCCGCGACGGCCCAGATGGTTGCGGCTGTGGTGATGCCATTGACGCGGTTATCACTTTTGAAGATCACACCCGCACCCAAAAAGCCGATTCCTGTAACGATGTTCGATGCTATGCGGTCAGGGGTGTTGCCGCCGATGACCGTTGAAAAAGTAGTGAACAGAAAGGAACCGAGGCAGATAAGTATCATGGTCCGGAAACCTGCCGACTTGCTACGGTATTCCCTTTCGGCCCCAACCAATCCTCCTACAGCAATTACCATCAGCAGTCGTAATAGTAAAACTTCAGTCGAAGGCATCATTTAAACTTTGTAGCGAAGTTAACGGCTGCGCACGGTAGCTGGTCTGATGTTTGTCTCTGTTACCGAAATAAAGGTGGTATGAAACTGCAGGTGCGGTTATTTGGTTTAGCAATGATGATCATTTTTTCTTCCTGTCAGAATAACGGCAGGTACCTCGACCTCAGCACGAATGAACATATTGCCGTAAAAAAAGACACTACGAGTGGCTATATAATGAATAAGAAAACAGGGGAACCAGTTGACTTTTATGTAGACACAAAGACCCACGACACGGTTTACGGGGCCACCGGTGAAACCGTAAATGGAAGAGTAGACAAGTCGGAAGGGGGCAGATGGCGCCTTAAGGCCAATGCCATTGAATTCAGAGCGAAATCGGAGTCGGAGAACAGTGCCAAGGTAAAAATTGAAGACGGCGACTACAAGGCAAAGAAAGGGAACTACACGATCAAGAAACAAAAGAATGGAGATGTGAAGATCGAAAACGGCAGGACGCAGGTGAAGATCGATGGCAAGACCGGCAAACGGAAGGTGAAGAAGGACGTGAATATAACTGGCAAGGTTAAGAACGTATTTCATTAAAAAGGTCCGTCGGTTGACGGACCTTTTGATTAATGTATTTGTATCATTTTGGGAGGTCTCGGCTTAGCCTCTTCTTTTTTAGGAATCAATAGGCGTAAGACTCCGTTTTCATACTTCGCTTCTATCTTGTCGGCATCGACCACCTCTTTCGGCAGTTGGAAGGAACGTTGGAAGGACTGGTAGCTGAACTCTCTTCTTGAATAGCGCTCGCCTTCTTTTACCTCGTTCTCATTTTGCTTCTCGCTCGTGATGGTGAGCAGGTTTCCGTCCAGTTCTACCTTGAAGTCATTCTTTTCCATGCCCGGCGCTGCCATCTCTACCAGGAAGTTGTCATTGTCTTCCTTAATGTTTACCAGCGGGATGGTAGTGTTGGTGGATGAATTGTTCGTCATGCCCCAGTTCCACAGGTCTCTTGAAAAGACATCGTCAAAAAAGCTGAGGCCGGGAAAGATTTCATTTCTTTTGATGATTGACATATTTCCTCCTTTTTTGAAGATTATAAAATCAAATTCAAAAGATACTGTTCAACCGAAATGCCATCCCTGGCAGGACTGCAAATTTTGCAGGCTTAATGAATTTATGACAAGTCTCAAGACCTTGAACCTGTAATATTATCATCTTCATCGCCGGGGCTGAAGTACCCGTTTTCTTCATCGCCTGAGCCCACATCACTCTTCTTTTCATCAATGCGCGGGGGAAGGTCAAGATCACCTGCCGTCTTTACCACTCCGAAGCCACCTTCTTCCAGCGGTTCATTTTGGAAGTCCACGTCGTCCATGCGGGCGTCGACGAGGTTGTTCTCATCGCGGGTGGGCATATAGTCCACCTGCTGCAAGGCTATTCTTTCGCCCCTGCTGACATCCGCGTCGTCACCGGTTTTCCGGAGATCTTCATCGTCGGTCCTGTCGAAGACATTCACA
>DATDNL010000082.1:0-4658 GCA_036518315.1 Flavisolibacter sp.
ACTCTACCTTCTTTCACTTCAATTGCGAAAGAAGTACACGCTTTTTAGTGCGCTGCTCTTCAGCGGTGGCATGGCTTCACTTTACTTTACCACCTACGGTGCCTACGTCTACTACAACATGCTTTCCTTCCCTCTTGCCTATATTATCATGATCGCGCTCACGGTTTACGCCACTTATGAAGCCATCAGGTACGACAGGCAGGAGATCGCACTGCTTGGATTAGTGGGCGCCTACGGCATCCCTTTCCTCATCAGCAAGAATTCCGATCGCGCCGACTTGTTTTTCCTGTACATCTCCCTCATCAACCTTGGTGTTGTTTACCTCTCCGTTAGAAAGTCATGGAAGACAGTGGGCATGGTGGCGCAGGTCATTACCTGGATCCTGTTCATTGGTTGGGCCGCCACCCGCCACAACCCGCGGTTCAAATTCATTGCCGCCTGCTTCATGATCTTCTTCTTCCTTGTTTTCCTGGCCGCGATTGTTACTTATAAGTTTTTACGCAAGCAACCGCTTCACATCAATGACACCTACCAGCTATTGATCAATAATGTGGCGCTGTACATAGCGGCTCTCTTCCAGTTTGGTCTGGCCGAAAAGGCAAGCAGTGGCGACCTTGCCATCATCACATTGGTAATATCGGCTGTCGTGGCTATACAGGCGTTTTTATTTTATGGTTACTGGAAAGAAGAGATCTTCTCCATCCGCATATTGTCTTCCCTTGCGCTCACCTTGTTTGTCATGTTCATCGCATTCAATTGGGGCGGATTTACGGTCACCTTCCTGTGGTTGCTGACCGCCGTCATCATCTTTGCCTGGGGATTTCGCATGCACTCCGTCAGGGCAAGAATGGCCGGCATCATTCTGATTGGTGTGACTCTTGGCAAACTGCTACTCGTCGATAGTCTCACCTTCACCACCGTCCAGAAAGTAATCGCCTACCTCGTCCTCGGCGTTCTGCTATTGATCGTCTCTTTCTTCTACCAGAAGTTCAAGCAACAGCTATTTAGTGATAACGAATAGGAGGGAAGGGAACTTTCTTCGTTCTTTTGTTTCTGACTACACTTTCCCATTCAAGACATCAGCATGCCTTGATTATTCCATTACTTAAGTAAATACTACAGCAGTATCTCCAATCCGGAAAAGCGATGGCAAAATATAGGATGTCCCATATATGTCCCATATACGTCCCATATATGTCCCATATCTTTAAAGAGATGGGACATATATGAGGCATATGCGGAACAATAGCGAGGCATCGTAATCTTTAGATAATCCTGTCCTTTTTGCGGCTATTTGGTCGCCATTAGGAGAGCAGGGCACTTCCCAAGGATTGAAGGTGTTAGGTGAAAGTGTGGTGGGCTCAAGCTGGAGTTCGAGTTCGGAGTATTCGAGGTCTGACTCGACCAGTTTGAAGTTTGTAGCCTGAAGTTTGTAGTTAAACCCTTCACCATCTTGCGGATCGTCTACTATGCCGCAGCTCACTTGTATGTTTCCTTGTATGGTTCATTCCCTTCCTAAATGCTTGCTGGTTTTCGTTTGACGAAGGAATATAACTTTCACAGTCTCATAAACATTGATATCAAACAGTGATTGATAGATAAAGACGAATGAGAACAATCTTTCGTATCAATTAATCCGTGTCATCCGTGTTCCCGCCGTTGTGACGCAAACCACCTGCTATTTGGCGCTTTTACCCTTAATAATTTCGTGTCGCGGCAGTAGGTTTACATCAGCAAATCAAAATAGTGCAATACGTCAGATCGTCTATATTTAGACCGGTATTGTAAACAAAACCAATAAAAACGAAAATCATGGCAGTTATCAATCCCCACATCAACTTTAACGGAAACGCAGAAGAAGCATTTACATTCTACAAATCAGTATTTGGCGGAGAGTTCGCGAGAGTAGTGCGTTTCAAAGAATTATCCGGCCCCGGCATCCAGATCGCAGAACATGAAGCCAATAAAATAATGAACGTTGCCTTGCCCATCGGCAACAACCTATTAATGGGCAATGATGTTCCGGAATATTTGGGGCGGGTAAACGAAAAAGAAAACAGGTCTAAGATCACCGTCAGTCCGGAAAGCCGCGAAGAAGCCGACCGGATCTTCAAAGGACTTTCAGAAGGCGGCGAAGTGGAGATGCCCATGGCGGACAGTCCCTGGGGCTCTTATTTCGGGATGTTTAGGGATAAATATGGCATCGAATGGATGATAGATTTTGACGCGAGAAGGTAAAACTATTACGCCTCACTGTCCTCACGGGGTCGGGCCAAGCCGACCCCGTGAGATAACAAACGGAAACTTGCCAAACCTTCTGTTCCCAAACAGAAGACTGCAAACTGCAAACGACCCCCAACCTCGAACCGCTTAAACCTCTTTCCGGTGTAAACGACCGCAACCTCGAATCTCGAACATCGAACCTCGAACAGCCTGAACCTCTGAAACTGTAAACGACCCCAACCCCAAACCCTCCTCCCACCGTACAACTACTTAAAAAAACCGTACTACTACGGTTCTTTTGTATTGTATATAAGAAGAAATTGCACTGTCAACCAAAACTAACTCTTATGGCTTCCACGAACTCAAAACACTCAATAGGCTTAGACCAGGCAATTAAGATGACAAAAAAATTCAGAGCTACCAAGGATAAGATCGTGAGAGACGAACATGTGGGTAAACACCTGATTCCCCATTGCGAGAGTTTCGACAGGGAAGCTTTCGATAGCCTGCTTCAACGAGAAGACTGCAAGGGCGTGCGTATCTATTATGGAATGAAGGACGAGAATGAGAGCGTACACGCCATCATCGTGGGCTTCGACGCCGCCGGGAAAGACATCCTGCCACAAGCGGACAAGGTTGGAGACACAACAGACCCGATCATCGTGGAAAACGGAAACCCCTGTCCAAACGATTGTCCACCGACCTCCCCCTTAAACAGCTAATCAATGCACTGGAGTTATACCGTAGCCGTAGTTCTTTCGTTCAGCATCTTCATCGCCGGCATCATCGGCATCTTCCGCTTTGCCGATATCAGGGAGATTTACAGGCCCTTTATTTACCTGGTCTGGATTGGCTGTGTCACCGAAGTTCTCAATACATATTTCGCCTACGTCTACCATAACAACCTTGCCATTTCCGCCATCTATAGTCTTTGCGAATCCCTTTTCTTGTTATGGTTTTTCAGCCGGCTAGGCCTATTTAAGAAGCGCAGCAGGCTCCTTTACTTAATTGGAGGCCTGTTTGTAACGATCTGGCTTGTCGATACCTTCCTGAGCAGCCACCTGACCCAGAACCTGCCTTTCTATTTCGATATCATTTATTCCTTTACAATCGTGATCCTGAGTATAACGGCTATTAATAACCTGCTGTTCACCGAAAGAGCCCTTCTCCGCAACCCAACCTTCCTGATCTGTATCGGCCTGCTGATCTACTTTACATACATTATTATACAAAGGACATTTTTGCTGTATGGGCTAAACGACAGTATTGATTTCAGGAGAAGTGTGCAGCGGATCTTGGCGCTGGTGAATTGTTTTTCCAACCTCGTGTATGCCGTCGCAGTTTTGTATATGCACAAGCGTAAAGCCTTTACCCTGAGCTTCAGCTTTTGAGGCTGTATTAAAAAACATCCGCCTGTATATGATTGCAGGCGCGTGGTCGATGCCCATGCAACCAGTCTATTATAATTTTCTACTTCTTTCGGCGAGCATCCTCGTTCCGGCGATCAGCGCCATCATTTGCTTAAAAAGATCACCTTCAAATACAGTGTCTTCCAGGAGAGGCGTATAAACGATTTTATTCCTGACCATGTTTTTTACTAATTTACCATTTCGACTGGCTGTTTTATGGATGAAAAAGAAGCAAGATTTTACACGGCAATTTTGATTGTTTGCGCCGTAGTCGGCGTCATCATTACGTATTTTATCGTTTCCATTATCCGTCAGCAAAGGCGAACGGTGCGGCTTTACAAACAAAGCCTGCTAACGGAAATCACTACGCTGGAAAAGGAACGCAGTCGTATGGCATCGGACCTCCACGACGAAGTGGGGCCGCTCCTTTCTGCCATCAAACTGAGAATCGGCAGCCTCGATGTGGAGAGCGAGGAGGACCAGGAGGAGGTTAAAAAGACGGAAAACCAAATTGACATCATCATCAAAAGGATGAGGGAAATCTCTTTTGACCTCATGCCCACTTCACTCACCCGCAAGGGCTTCGCCGCGGCACTTACCGAGTTCATTGATTATATCAGCAAGAGCAATCGGATAAAGATCAATTTCCAGTTTACAGAGATCAAACTAAGCCAGTCGCAGGCCATCAACCTTTACCGGGTAGCACAAGAGATCATCCATAATACCATCAAACACGCCGAAGCCAGCGAATTGCTGATACAACTGAGAAAAGAGAAGGGGAAGATCATCCTGTCCACGCGCGACAATGGGAAGGGCTTCGATTACGAGGAGCAATCCGGTGAAGCAAAAGGACAGGGCTTGCAAAACCTCCTGAGACGTGCTGAAATATTGGGTGGAAAAATGTTTTTTGAATCAGCCAAAGGCAAGGGAACAACCTATATTTTTGAGATTCCAACTACTGCAGATGAAGACTTCTAGCCCCATACGCATCGTGTTAGCTGATGACCATGAGATATTCAGGGACGG
>DATDNL010000083.1:0-3230 GCA_036518315.1 Flavisolibacter sp.
CTCCCTGTAAATCGCAATGCGAATTCCGAGAGCATACTGTCGGCACCTCTCCAGTAATCACGCATACAATCACGGTACTTTCCATTCCACTCGGCCCATCCCGGGGGAAAGTTGCCGACCTGGTAGCCACCTTCACCGATATCCCAGGGTTCTGCGATCAACTTCACCTGTGAGATTGTGGGATCCTGGTGAATGATGTCGAAGAAGGAGCCCAAACGATCTACCTCATGAAGTTCTCTTGCGAGCGTTGATGCAAGATCGAAGCGGAAGCCATCCACGTGCATGTCGAGTATCCAATAGCGCAAGCTATCCATGATTAGTCGTAGGACCGAAGGCAGCATCGCATTCAATGTGTTTCCCGTGCCGGTATAGTCAAAGCAAAAGCGTTTATCCTCTGCGAGACGATAATAGCAGGCATTATCTATTCCACGAAAGGAGAGAGTGGGGCCAAGATGATTTCCCTCCGCGGTATGATTGTACACCACATCAAGGATCACTTCAATTCCTGCTTTGTGTAATTCTTTCACCATTGTCTTGAACTCAGCTACCTGCCCTCCAAAGTTGCCAGAACGGGAATATTTGATGTCAGGGGCAAAAAAGCCAATGGTGTTATAGCCCCAGTAGTTGGTTAAGCCCTTTTCGCGCAAAAAGCCATCATTGACAAAGTGATGAACGGGCATCAACTCAATAGCAGTTATGCCCAGTTCTTTCAGGTATTGAACAATGGCCGGGTGGGCAATAGCGGCATAAGTGCCTCTTATCTCTTCCGGCACGTCCGGGTGCAACTGCGTCAGGCCTTTTACATGCGCCTCATAGATGATTGTTTTGTGGTAGGGGATCTTGGGAGCCTTATCGCCTTCCCAGTCAAATGCCGGGTCAATGACGACTGACTTCGGCATGAAAGGTGCACTGTCTTCTTCGCTAAAGCTTAGATCTTCCTCCGCATTACCGACTTCGTAGCCGAAGATCGCGTTTGTCCATTTTACTCTCTCCGACAATGCCTTCGCATATGGATCGATCAATAATTTATTTGGATTAAAGCGGTGTCCATTCTGCGGTTCATACGGTCCATACACCCTGTAGCCATACAACTGACCGGGTTTTAGTTTTGGTACATATGCGTGCCAGATGTGATTGTCTACCTCCTTTATCCTTACTCGCTTTTCCTTCTGAATTTTTCCTTCAAACAGGCAAAGGTCAACAGCCGTTGCATTTTCCGAATAGAGTGCAAAGTTTACACCTTCGCCGTCCCAGGTGGCGCCGAGTGGAAAAGGACTGCCGGGGTATACTGTGATTCTCATTAAAGCTGATGTGTAGGTTTTATGTTTATTGCGAGTAATGATTATTCAATATTGTTGCCACCATCACTAACAACAGGATTCTTTCATCTGCACATAAGAAGACGTTCATTGAAAACGACTTATTAATGTAGGCGCTTCTCATAAAAGCCACGGGTTAAAATATTGCGATCACCTCATTTATCGAAGTTTCATCCCGACCCACAAAGGACTTTTGTAAATTACCAAAGAATTCTCTCCTTTCGCACTCTACCAAAGCATCAAAGTTTCCTATTCTATCACCTAAAAATAAAGGAGGAATCATGTCACGATTATTCGCTATGGCTATTCCTATTGTCCCGGGAAAAGAACAGGAATGGCGCGAGTTTATTAAGGAACTAAAAGACCAACGTTACGAGGACTTCCAGGCTTCAAGGAGCAAACTCGGAGTCCGCGAAAGAACTTTTCTGCAGGAGACACCGATGGGCTCCATGGTTGTTGTTACACTCGAGGGAGAAAATCCCGAACAGGCCTTTGCCAATTTTGCCCAGAACAATGATGCCTTTACTAAATGGTTCAAAGAGCAAGTGATCAGCATCCATGGAATTGATCTCTCTGCTCCACCTCCGGGTCCACTACCGACACTCTTAATTGACTCGGGTCCGGTGGAGGCGTTTGCAACAGCACCCCTCGCGTAACTAGCGTGAAACCCGGTATAGCCGGGTTTTCTTATGTATTCTTCTCTTCGATCTTCTGCGCCAGTGTTTCGTCGTCAATTCCATCAGGGATGAAAAAGATAATGGGGGGAACTAGAAAGATGAAGTAGGCTATGTAAATATTGACGTAGGCCAGTGGAATAGCACATAAATAGGCGGCCGAGCCGATAATACTTTTAGTCCGTGCTTTCAACGAGACCCACCTGATAGTCTCTGTAACGTGGGTGTCCCGGTCCCGATGCACAAGATCTTTCTTTAATGTGTATGTCCGCATGATCGCGAACGTTACAGTTGTGAGTAACATGATGACGCCATAAAGTGCCGCTGACTCCGGCATCTTAGGGTCGGCACTAACCATGGCGGTCCCCAATGGGATCAGGCTCATCCAAAAAAGGAAAACCAGGTTCTGAATGAGTAATGATTCATCCGTTTTCTCCAGCAGGTGGAACATGTGGTGATGGTTGATCCAAAAGATACCTATCATCATGAAACTAAAAGCATAGGTAACGAGGTATGGGATCAAATGGTGCAGGTGTTGCCTGAAAAGCCACGGTGATGCCTGTTTGTCAAGGTTGTCGCTAATGTCTGGTATCTTGATAGACAGCACCATGATAGTAATGATGATTGACATTACGCTGTCGCTAAATGTTTCTACCCTGGCTGTACCTATCTTCATTTCGTATATTCGTCTACGCACGAGGTATAAATATTAAGCCAGACCCATCGAATGGCGATGTCATCCTTTTGGTACGGTTTTTTAAACTCTGCCTCGAAACTATCCATCATGCCTAATTGGTTAAGAGCACTCATTGCAGGTTACGGCGCTAAAAAGCTCGGCGGCGGCTGTCTCAGTACTATCGTGGTATTCCTGGTACTTTACTGGCTTCTTGGCCAACACTGTTAGCAAGTGGTACGAATTCGAGGGTTTTAGCGTTTAAAAATTGTTACGCTTTTGAAAGAATAATACTGATCTGTTTGTTCAACAAAAGCCATAGTTCAACCAGCCCGGGGTTCGAATATGCTTGATAATTGTTGATGCGCACCCAGTCATCCTGTTTATAAACTATATGTCGTCGCTCTTCGGTTGCGCCACAATGACCCAGTATGTTGTTTTGTGCAGAGTCAATAAGATGGCCCACCAATTCTTTCTTAGTTTGGAAGCATTCCTGTACCACTCTCATTCCAGTGAGCAACACTGGAGGGTAGAGCCGGAGGAGGAGTAGAATACAAGGAACCG
>DATDNL010000084.1:0-3557 GCA_036518315.1 Flavisolibacter sp.
AAAACATCCAATCAAAACTCCAAGTCCCCGACTCCGGCGTATCTCCCCGACCCACAACGGCCCCGGCCTCAAACATTGAACCTCGAAACCCCTCTCGCACAGTAAACGCCCCTCCTATTCAACCTAATCAACTCATTCAACCTAATCAACCAACCCGAAACTCCAAACTATATCTTTGTCCCATGCGAATTGACGTCATCAGTGTATTGCCCGAATTACTGGAAAGCCCTTTAGCTCACTCTATTATGAAAAGAGCCCAAACCAAGGGCTTGTTGCAGGTACAGGTGCACAACCTAAGGCAATGGGCAGTGAACGAATACGGGCAAGTAGATGATTATCAATATGGCGGCGGAGCCGGCATGGTAATGATGTGCGAGCCGTTGGCTAATGCCATCGAACAATTGCAAAAAGAAAGGCATTATGACGAAGTCATTTTCCTCACACCGGACGGCACAACGTTAAACCAGAAGACAGCCAACCAACTTTCCCTCAAAGAGAACCTCTTATTGATATGTGGGCATTACAAAGGAATTGACGACAGAATAAGGGAACATTACGTCACGATGGAGATCTCCATCGGCGACTATGTACTCAGCGGTGGAGAATTGGCAGCAGCCGTAATCATCGATGCCGTAGGACGCCTCATTCCCGGGGTCCTCAACGACGAGACCTCGGCCCTTACCGACTCTTTCCAGGACAACCTTCTTTCACCGCCGGTCTATACCCGTCCCGCCGATTTCAAAGGTTGGAAAGTCCCCGACATTCTCTTGAGTGGCGATCTCAAAAAGATTGATGAATGGAGGCATCAACAGGCGGTAGAGCGCACCGGGCAACGCCGCCCCGATCTTCTGGACAACGACGAAATCAATTATTAACCACCTTCTGCAACCCCATTCACCGATGGACGTAAAAAAAGCCCCCTGTAGAAACAGGACGCTTTGATTAGGACATTGCTTCCCTTCTGTTATGGCAATCCAGGAAGCAGCTTTATGATAATGATTTTGACTAGAACCCTTTGCCGGAAAAAAAGTGCCCCGCTAAGAATAGCAGGGCTTCACCCTTAACCATACGAAACCAAGACTTTAGTCTATATCTAGAATATCTTACGATCTATTGCTATCAGAAGGCGCCATAAAATTACGCCCGCTAACCCGGCCGTCAATACTCGTTTCGATGAAAGCCTAGAAAAACTCGTTAAATATATAAGAGTGAAACCACTTATAAGATGCAAAGTCTAAGCCCTGTTTTTAGAACGTTCTGTTAAACCAAACCGTTGTCTAATAAGGCTTTTACCTCATTTGTAGCCAGTTCACATTTCATTTGAACATGATGAAAATTTGCCTCGAAGTCAGCGCCATTTTCAGCCACGGCGTCTCTCTCCATTCGCTCCAAATAGGGATGTAACTCCGGGGCGAGACCAACATAACCAACCGTAGATTTTAAAGTATGTGCAGTTCTTCTCACCTGGTCGTAGTTGCTGTCATCGATAGACGTACGCAATTCAGAAAGCTCGTGTGGCGCCTGCTCGAGGAACTGTTTTAATATTTCTCTCTCAAACTCTTTATCATTCCCCGAAAGTTCATGCAGGTAGTCAAGACTTATATGTGATACCTCTTTCTTTTCGGGTATATGTTGTGAGTGGCGCGCAATAATGTTATATAAAACCGTCTCTTTAATTGGCTTGGACACATAATCATTCATTCCCAATTGCAGGCATTTCTCTTTCTCTCCCACCATGGCATGTGCTGTCATGGCAATAATCGGGACGTCGAGCTTCAACTCATTCCTTATCACACTTGTAGCAGTGTAGCCATCCATGTCAGGCATTTGAATATCCATCAATACAATCGAGTACGCATCTTTCTTGAGAGCCTCGACCGCCTGCGCACCCGTAGCTACCATTGTGTGTTCGAGCGACCAGCTATTCATCAGGTGTCTCACCAGTTGCTGGTTCATTAAGTTATCTTCTGCAACAAGTACCCTGATCTTTCTAAGTGGCACCTGCTCCTCCTGTTCCGCAAGTGCCTCATCATACATTTGTGCAAGGTCTGGCAACTTATAGTTCAGATCGACAATAAACTCGGAACCTTTACCTGTTTCACTCTTTAGCCTGATTGTACCCCCTTGCATTTCCACCAACTGCTTCACAATGGAAAGCCCCAGGCCTGTCCCGCCAAAGCGACGTGTAGTTTCCAATTCCGCCTGCTGGAAACGTTCGAATATGGTGGACTGTTTTTCTGGTGCTATTCCAATACCCGTGTCCTTTACACAAAGCCTGATATGAGCTTCTGTTTCCGTGGACGAACGCAACTGCACATATACCGAAATCTCTCCTTCCTCTGTAAATTTCACTGCATTGCTAATCAGGTTTACTAAAACTTGTGTTAACCGCACAGCGTCGCCTGTTAAAATATCAGGAACATCTTTATCTATATGAACATTGAACTTAATGTCCTTCTCGCGGATCTTTTCAATGAACATTGCGCCTACAGAACTGACCATGCTCCGAAGGCTAAAACGGGTTTCCTCGATATTCATCATACCCGCCTGGATCTTCGAAAGATCAAGTATATCATTCACTAATGTCAAAAGATTCTCTCCCGCTGAGTGAATATTCTGAATATATTCCCGCTGTATAAGATTCAATTCAGTACGCTTCAAAAGATTGGTGAAGCCAAGGATCGCATTCATTGGGGTGCGGATCTCGTGGCTCATGTTGGCAAGAAACTGTTCCTGCGTCCTTGCCAACTCCTTACTCCTTCTCTCCGACTCATTGAGGGCGGTAATCATCCGCTGCTGGCTCCTACCCTGGTTGGTAACGAACAGGAAAGCAATAATCAGAGCAATAAGTGCCACTGCCGTGACAAAAAATCCCCATATCCTTGCCCTCTTACCTGTTAGTTCAATTGAATCAACAATTTGGCGAAGCTGCGTTTGGCGACTTGTTTCTATTTGCGTTATAACGTTAATGACACTGTCACGTATCACGGTTCCCCTGTTAGTGCTTATCAGCTCTTCTGCAGTATTCTTTCCGCTTTGGTAAAAAGTGTTTACTATCGTTTTGTTGAAATCTATCTTCCTTTTGAGTAAGTCCTTCAATTCGTTCAGCTGGCTGGAAGATATTCTTGGCTGGAGATGCTCTACCAATTTATTGATCTGCTCTTCAATCCTTTGATTATTTTGACTGGTATGAACTATGAGATCCTTGTTTCCGTTGATCACCGCGCCCCTAACATTACTTTCTATAAGAAACAGGTCTACTTCAATAGTTCGCAAGCTATTTTGAACCTGTAGCTCTTCCCTAAGACTTTTATTGCCCCCAATCAGGCGATTGATATTGTAACCGGAAATTACCTGGAGAAAGAGTACGACAATAATTCCAAACAGGAATAGCCACAAGACTATGTATCGCGGGTCGGGTCTCCTCATCTTTAAACTGACTATAGCCGAAAATACGAAATTCAGCTATCGGCTTAAGAATGTTTGGCAGGAAGAAAGTACTTTTTGAAGAATCGAACGATGACGAAGATGAAGACAACCGTGCTCAGCAGACTTAA
>DATDNL010000085.1:0-2680 GCA_036518315.1 Flavisolibacter sp.
TTCAAGTATAACAGCAAGAATCAACTTAGTGATTTCATTGCGCCTTATAGCAATGGATATGCAGAATTTTGGCGCAAGTACTTCTATGACAATAAGGGAAACATTGTTATGGACTCCACCTATATCTTTCCCAAGATTTCAAGTGGCACTCCCGAAAATGCTTTCAGCAGTAGTCTCACCTATTTGATTTATGATGGGAACGGGAGAGTGATCAAGGACTCAACCCCCAGCACAAACAAGGTTGTGACATATGCATACGACGCAAGTGGCAACAAGATTGGACCTAGCTATGACAACAATGTCAGCGTCTATCGCACAAACGCCATTTGGATGTTCCTGAACAAGAATTACAGTGTAAATAATAGCCTGAACACTGCGAATTTCAATTCAACCGGTTTACCTCTAAGTTTCACATCGTCTACCGAAACTCCGTTCAGTTTTCTTGGTAACGACTATACAGATTTGCAGTTCACTTACGACTGTAGTGGGAAAGGAAACAGGTAAAGAGATTCTCAATATATAACCAAAATCATTTCACTTAACGCGAGCGGTTTCGCGGCCGACTGGAGAAAGAGTTGGATGTGCTTTCAAATCATTCCTTTCTTCAGTTGCTTCACTGCATAATCACAGGCTCTTGCAGTGAGTGCCATATAAGTTAATGATGGATTCTGGCAAGGTGATGAAACCATACAGGAGCCGTCAGTTACAAACAGGTTTGCAATATCGTGGCTTTGGTTCCATTTATTTAGTACCGAAGTCTTTGGATCATTGCCCATTCTCGCTGTGCCCATTTCGTGAATGACTGTACCAGGCGTGGGGTGACGATCAAATGGTGAGACCCAATCCAGTTCGGCAGCCTTCAGCATTTCAACAGCTGTTTGCTGCATGTCGGGACGCATCTTCTTTTCATTCTCTCCGTATTCCATCGAAACTTTCAGTAAAGGCAATCCCCACTTATCTTTCTTATCGTCGCTAAGCGAAACCGCGTTCTTGTAATCAGGCAAGGTTTCACCGTACGCTTCAAAATAGGCAAACCAGTCACCAGGTTTAGTCATACTCTCCTTCCATTCGGCACCGACACCTGCACCACTGAAACCTCTCGTCCAGTCGCTGCGGCTTGTGTAATTCTCAAATCCGAAGCCTCGCAGGTAAGGCTGGTCATTCTGCTTCACGTTTCTAAAACGCGGAATGTAAACACTCGCCGCTCTTTGCCCATAGTAAAACTTGTCTTTTAAACCACTGTAGCCACCGATAGCCCCGATATACGCATGGTGATCCATCAGGTAATGTCCTAGTGCTCCGCTGGAGTTCGCCAGGCCATTTGGGAACTCATTTGTCTTCGACTGCAACAATATTTGTGTACTCCCGAGAGTAGAAGCATTAAGGAAGATCAATTTTGAGAAGAATTCAACACTTTGATTGTTCTCGGCATCAATCACCCGCACCCCTTTTAGCTTCCTTGATTGGTTGTCATAGATCAGACTATGAACAATAGAGAATGGGCGCAAAGTAAGATTGCCCGTTTTCGATGCATCCGGTAATGCTGCCGAATTACTGCTATAAGGTGCACCAAATATGCAACCGCGATAACATAGATTTCGAGAGTGACATTTACTTCTTCCGTTATGGTCTTGCGTAAGTATCGCCATCCTCCCTATGATCAGGTCGCGGTCTTTGAAGTTCTTTCTTAATCGTTCTTTAATGTGCTTTTCAAAAACATTCATTTCAAAAGGCGGCAGGTAATTACCATCGGGAAGATTCGGGATGCCGTCCCTGTTGCCGCTGATGCCCACATAAGATTCGACTTTATCGTACCAGGGTGCAATGTCCTTGTATCGTATGGGCCAGTCGACACCTACGCCTTCTTTACCATTGGCTTCAAAATCAAGATCACTGTACCGGTAACAATGTTTCGACCAAAGAAGTGAACGGCCGCCCAATTGATAACCGCGGTGCCAGGTGAACGGTTTTTCCTGTATGTAAGGATGCTCACTATCCTTTACAAGGAAATGTTTGGTATCCTGTCCAAAAAGGTAAATGGACTTCTGTACGTCGTATTCTTTCTGCTCCTCAAGGCTGACCATGTTCCTCAATGGAAAATCCCAGGGATCCGTCATTGCAGTTGGGTAGTCCTTGATGTGTTCAACCATTCTTCCTCTTTCGAGCACTAGTACTTTTAGGCCGGCCTCTGTAAGTTCTTTTGCGGCAAGGCCGCCGGTAATACCGGAACCGATTACAATGGCATCGTATGAGTTGCCTGACACCCCCTTACCAAGAATATTGAATGACATAAGCAGTTAGTTTGACTCTATGTAATAGAATAATTCGCTCCTAATATTGCAAGGTTGTCTTGCCATAATTCAGCGTATTGGAATCAAGTGGTATCTCGCCTTTATACCCTTCAGGGATCTTCACATAGTTGCTCGCTTTCGTTTCGCCTTCCTGCGATGTAAAGAAACCGATCATAGTATATCGCTTGATCGTTTTGAAATAGGCAGCAGTTTTATCGTTGTCGAAAGCTTTCTTATCAAGCTCAGTGATATATTGCTGCTTATTCTTCGCATTATTAAACTCCTTTACCATTGTCTTTACACTGTTTCTCAATGCAGTTTGTTCTTCCCCCGTGAGACATTGAGTAAATACCTGGTCCAGAAAGACCTGGGTATTCACCTGTGAAGCT
>DATDNL010000086.1:0-2865 GCA_036518315.1 Flavisolibacter sp.
CGGTCGGATCAATACCAGGTTCGGCATAGGGAATGCCTTTACAATGTTACTCGTGGCATCTGTTGAGTAGTCATCAACAACAATGATCTCGAAACGTTCTCTCCGGTAGGTTTGTTTAGCCAGGGCCTTTAATAGTGCGGAAATAGTCTTCTCTTCGTTGCGGACGGGGACGATGACGGATATAAAACGGTTTGCGGCCTCCGTCCCTTCGTAGTCATTTAGATTCTTCCATGCCTTCCGATAATAAAATATCAGGATCGCATAGACTACCAAAAAAAGCACAGTAATGGAGAGCCAGAACATTCCGGCAAATCTATTGGCTCTGCAATTAGGTTTGAAGTTTTATTTCAGTTTAGCAAAGCGTTCGACCGCGCTCTTTTCACCCGGTATGGTGATTCTCAAAAAATAATCACCGGAAGGCAGAGTAGATATGGGTATTGAAATAGTAGTGGTGCCATTAGTAAGGGCCTGCTTTTTCACGATAGATCCCAATGAACTGATGATCTCAATCACAGTATGGTCCTGACCGGCATTCATTTGTACGTGTAAGACGGAACCGTCAACATATAAACTGGTAATGAGCGCTTGTTGATCAAAAACGATAGGGAGGATCGAATCATAGCTTGTTTGCCCTTGGGTCACCATCTTGAGCCTGTAATAGCTTTTGCCTTTAAGCGGGCTTGCGTCGATCCATGAGTAATCGGCATCGTGGCCGACACCAGTCAGAGCTTGAATGCTAGTGAAGTGATTTCCGTCGGCGCTTCTTTCTACTTCAAACCGGGAACCGGCTTGCTCATTTACAGTATGCCAGCTTAGGCGGACAACGCTGTTATCTAGCCTGACCTGCCAATGTATTACTTTGACCGGTAAGGGGGCATTGGAGATGGTACTGAAGATGTTTTTTGCTTGCATCCTTTGGAAAAGATAGCGATGCCCCTGGTCGTTGGGGTGAATGCCGTCGGGGGTCAGGTCAGCTCTCAACATGTTGCTTCCATCGGTCGTCACGAGATCATCCCAGAAGTCGACGGCGTAATTACTGAAGTTGATCTGTATAGAATCAAGCAATTGCCGCAAGAGTGTTCTTTGTGTAGCATCGGTCCCTGAATTGCGTGGTTGCGTTGTCGTAATATAGGTACGGATGCCATTCGAATTGAGCTGCTGAAACATATAGCGAAGGTTGTCCATCATTTCCTTCGGGGAATAGTTGTTTACGATATCATTTGTGGGGTAATTGATAATGACAACTTCGGGTCGGGGATTACTGTTTAAAACATAGGTGGTGTTCGCGTTGGGGTCGGGAAGTGGACGGTTGGGAGGGGTGGGATAATCGGTAGGCAAACTTTGATAGGTTACATAGCCGGGAACTGCCCTGTTATCAATAATAGTGTCTTTTCCGTCAGACTGGTTCTTTTGGAAACTGGCGCGCAACCTTGCGACCCATGCAGAATCCGGTACGGAAGCGCCATACCCTGCGGCCGTGGATGAGCCCAACACGATGACTTTTGTTTGAGCAAATAAGGTGGCGCAATGAATTAGTAAGCAAGTGCCTAATAGAATGATAGTGCTTTTCATAGCAAGAGTAAAAATTGTTGTTTGGGTGTAATGTCTCTGATTACAAAGGGAACGAAAACCTTGGGTGTCCTGAGGTGATGGGGCTTGTGTGGTCTAAATTACGCCTTTAATGATCACGGATTTTATTTTGGAATAACAATTCCAATGATTAAATTTACTTAGTTGCATAAACAACTGTATGCCAAACAACCAATTTAAGAAAGGAGAGTTATACAGCTTTATCACAGGCAAGGCATCCACCGCTATTGCCCGTCGCTTGCAGAAAAAGTTTAATAGCTCGGGGATCAGCCTGACGATTGAACAATGGAGTGTTTTATATCACCTATGGAAGGAAGATGGCAAAAGCCAACAGGATTTATGCAATGCTACCTTTCGCGACAAGCCAAGTATTACCCGGCTGATTGACAACCTCGAGAAGCTCAATTTGGTCAAGAGAGTGTCGCACGAAAAAGACAGGAGAATCAATAAGGTCTATTTAACGAAGAATGCGCAGAAACTCCAGGAAGAGACGATGCAATTGGCAGAAGAGACTTTGAATGAGGCCCTGGAAGGAGTGCCAGCCGATCAAATAGAAATGTGTAAAGTAGTTCTCCAGAAAGTGTATGACAACCTGAGCGGTTAAAATAAATCATTCTGTTCCCTTTAAAATAGTACCCTAAAACATAAACATTCATAAACCCCTAAAACTTCTATATGGATACCCTAACCAATCAAGCACTCAAAGGTGGCGAGTGGCTAATTAAAGAAAGCGAGCCTTCCGACGTATTTATTCCGGAGGATTTTACAGAGGAGCAAAGAATGATTCGCGACATGTGCGACCAGTTTTTGAATACGGAGGTGTGGCCTAATCTCGACAGGATTGACAATATGGAGCCGGGATTAATGAAATCCCTGCTGCACAAGGCGGGAGAACAGGGACTGCTCGCTGTCTCGTTTCCAGAGGAATATGGCGGCCTCGGAAAGGATTTCGTTACGTCGACCATCATCAACGAATACCTTGGGGCAGGACATTCCTTCGCGGTAGCTATTGCTGCACATACCGGCATTGGAACACTGCCCATCCTGTATTTTGGAACGCCGGAACAAAAACAGAAGTATATACCCAAACTGATCTCGGGCGAATGGGCAGGTGCGTATGGACTGACAGAACCCAACAGTGGTAGTGATGCCCTGAGTGCAAAAACATCTGCGAGGTTAAGTGATGATGGTAAATACTATCTCCTGAATGGACAAAAATGCTGGATCACGAACGGTGGCTTCGCCGACGTTTATACCGTCTTCGCAAAGGTGGAC
>DATDNL010000087.1:0-3407 GCA_036518315.1 Flavisolibacter sp.
ATTTCTGCCATCTTACGTGCACCCAGCTCGCTGAAGTGCGTGTCATCTGCCTTGCCGTCAGGATAATTAGGATGCTCGCCCGGTTGTACATGGTTGTATAAAAGCTTCGACGTTTCCGGTCCGTATTGCTGAAGCAAGGCCTGGCTTTTTTTATCGAGATCGATTAAGGGTACATTTAATTGGGCCGCCACGTTACGAACGATTTGTGAATACACTTCGTGGGTACCAACCACATGGCCTGAGGAATCAAACTTCCGTCGAGCGACCGGAGTTATTAATACCGGGATCGCCTTCTTTGCTCTTGATTCGTTTACATAACGAATCAGATTGTTTTTAAACTGCTCCTCGGTAGTATAGGTCTTTTTCGTTGGCACCTCGTCATTGTGTCCGAACTGTACAAAAACATAATCGCCTTCCTGGAGATTATCGACTACGGGCTGCCACAGTTTTTCGTTGATGAAGGATTGAGTACCTCTTCCATTCTTTGCACGGTTGTCAACTCCAATAGTGGAATCGAAGAAATTGCTGAAGGGCATACCCCATCCTGTTTCAGGGAAGGCTTTAACCTCTTTATTGGCCATAGTTGAATCGCCTATCAGCCATACCTTGGTTTTTTTAGGAGGAAGAGTGAAGGCCAATAGAAACAACAGGGCGGTAAAACTTAGTTTCTTCACGATCGAATTTATTTGAATAAAGGTTTGTATCTACTTTGCTATTCGGTTTAAAACAAAAGGCTGCATTGAAGCAGCCTTTTGGTATTATCGTTTGAAGTCATCAATACTTAGGATTTTGAGGCATGTTAGATGCAAATCCTCCATAAGCGGTGATCGCATCTTGTGGTATTGGCAACAATTCAGATCTACCGGTCAAGAAGTTGGTTGCATAGTGAGCCTGCACTGCAGCGTTCAACGTTCCCGATGTGGAGCTAATCCAGGTAATTTTTGCAACTGTTCCTGTAAACGGTTGAGGGGCACCTTTTGTGTACCATGAATTCACAACGAGCCCGCCAATACCCAAACTGTCTGATGCGCTTCTGATTTTGAAGTACATTGAGTTAGGTAGGTTAGCCGTATTTAAAACATAGCTTGGATACCCGGCCATGTACGTAGGTTGTGTCATCACCTGGAAAGTACCCATCTGATCGATATTCGTTTTGCTTTGAGTAATCGCTGTGTTCAAAAGGTTCCAGCGAATCAGATCATATTTTCTAATGCCCTCGTCTCCCAATTCCAATGCTCTTTCTTTTACCAGATACTGGAAGAATTGAGTTTGGCTCATACCCGCGGGAGCGTCATTGTTGTTATTGCCGAAAGCTCTTCTTCTTACGAGGTTTAAGGCATTGTAGGCAGCTGCCGTAGGACCATTTATTTCGTTTTCCGCTTCAGCGAACATTAACAGCACATCAGAGTAGCGGAGAATCTGCCATTTGAAGCTTGAATAGTTATTAAGGTAAGTCCCCTGGGGTAAGGGAGGCTGAAGCCAATCTCTCCTGTACTTACCGTCAAAGATCGATGATGCAGCCACACCTCTTTTCCAGAAGGTGACACCATCGGGAGCCAGTGTATCCACATACGGTGCGCAGGCAACGTCCCTCCTTGTGTCGAGCGAGTCAAATAAATAGAAATAGGTCGGTAACATATAAATACCGCTAACCCCTGTAGCCGCCTTCTGTGTGACAGGGTCAACGACCTGGGGTCCATTGTAATATCCTATTTTGGTGTCGGCACCACCAACTCGCCCGATGGCTGTAGCCTGGAACATCAGCTCTCCAAACGGATCAGCAGCGACCCTACCTCCTACCTGGTTCTTCCAAAGGTCTTTATAGCTCGGATCCAAACTATGCTGCCCAGAGGTTATAATATCGTTTGTTTCATCCCTGGCGATTTGGTAATACGTCTTATAGTCGCCCGTTCTGCTGATCGTACCATCTTGTCTTAGAGAATAACCGCCCCTTGCCAGTGCAATTCTTGCACGTAAGCCTTTTACGGCACCCTTTGTGATTCTTTCATCCAACTGATCACCGGTCGCCGTGATCTCATTACGCCATGGTACCAAGGTTTCCGCGATTTTTAAATCATTCAAAATTCTGTCATATAAGGTGTCCCTGTTTACTCTTTTGGGGAATGGGTCAGTTGTAGCCTGGACTTCTGCCGGATCGAAGTGTGCCGGTAGATCACCCCAATTGCGGATCGCTTCATAATAGAATTGGGCTCGTAAGGTTAAGGCCTCACCATACATCCTTTGCAATTGCTTCTTCTCCTGGTCGCTGCCGCTGCCGTACAAACTCATGTTAGGGATGTTCGCGATGCACAGGTTAGCATACTGTATGCCTTTGAAAAGTTGCGAGTAGGAACCAAACATTTGGTTATTGCCCGGCGTGGTAGCATACAACGGGAAATCTCTTCTTGAACCGTCCGCGTTACCGGTTGGTCCCTGGTTTTCATCAGTACCTACGGCGAAGTAAAGACTAATCTTAAGCCCATAGCCGTTATCGCCTGTCAACTGGTTGTAAACACCAATCAAAGCAGCACGAGCATTGTCGACGCTATTAAAGACCACGTCAGGGCCCACAGCGGTGATAGGCTGTTGATCAAGATATTTTTTACAACCTCCCAGGAGCAAAATAAAACCAGATGCTGCTAGAAGTGTGAGTTTATTGAAAACTTGCCTGTTCATATAGAAAAGATGTTATTATTATTAAAAGGTTGCCTGCACTCCAACGAGATAGAGACGACTCTTTGGATAAGCTGAATAATCGAGTCCTGGCGTCAGGCCATTACTACTAACGCTCACTTCCGGGTCATAACCACTGTAGTTTGTAATGATAGCCAGGTTGTTTCCTGTCACATAAAAACGAAGTTTGCTGATATGTGCTTTTGACAGAGAGGGCGATGTCAATGTATACCCGACAGTTACATTGTTTAGACGGAGAAATGAACCGTCTTCAATTGCCCATGAACTTGGATAATAGCTGAAATTACCTCCCCCGGATCCAAATGCGGCACCACCGTTTGAATTAAACCCTCCTGGCATCCAAATCTTTGCGTTTGCATTTGCCGCAGATAATACAGATGGTGCTGCACCATATGCATAAACCTGCTTTGTAGTTGGATCTAAAGCAAACTGCTCGATAACATTCCCATTGGCGTCTATTGTTTTCCAGCGATCATTCATTATTGCTAATAGATTGGAGGTTACGTTATAGCCACTGGTAAACTCAATTTTGTTGGCGTTGTATATATCATTGCCATAGGAGAAATTAACGAATATGCTGGCGTCCCATTTCTTGTAGGTGAATTGTTGGTTTAATCCACCACTGAATTTTGGAGTTGGGTTTCCAATGATAGTCTTGTCATAATCATCAACAACGCCATCGGGCACTCCCTTAGGTCCGCTGATATCCTTAA
>DATDNL010000088.1:0-3339 GCA_036518315.1 Flavisolibacter sp.
ACCATGGTGACGGCGAGTCTTACATGCGCGAACGTATTGCAAATTACCTGGAGCGGATCATGGCAAGGGACAGGGAGCAATTGGATCCGTACGACAGGAAAGGAAGTATCACCAATCCAGTTGGCTTCAATGAGCTATCCAGTGAACTGCAAGCTTTATTAGGAAGCCGTACTGCAGACCAGGCAGCCTTAATTGGTCTACGAACAGCGGAAATGCACATGGCGCTTGCAAATGGTCCGGGTAAAGACTTTAAGCCCGAAGAGTACTCGCTTCACTACCAGCGCTCCGTCTTTTCTTCTATGCAGGCACTAATAAGGGAAAGCGTGCAAGCGTTGCAGAAGCGTATGGATCAATTGTCAGAAGAAACAAAGCAGGAAGTTCAAATCCTATTCGACAACAGGGAAAACCTACTTAATACCTCAAGGAAAATTTATCAGAAAAAACTGGACATATGGAAGACGAGAACACACGGCTCCTACAGTTTGAGGAAGCTACTCGTGTCCGGTAAGGATATCATCATACAAGATTTTGGTGGTAAACCTGCAAAGAGCTATAGCGCGCGAAGGTTGAAGCGGTCTCCGTTGCGCGACATCGCCGAGATGATCATTTCCTTTCATTATGTGGCATATGAAGGATTCTTTGCCAGCCACCAGGTGAATAGAGACGAGCTGCGAAGCCTTCTGCCCTTTGCGGAGTTGTGGGCACATTACATCAGTGGATTCTTCCTGGAAAGCTATCTTGAAAAGGTGCAGGGAACGGCTCTGATACCGAAGGACAATAAGGATCTCGAGATCGTTCTGAATACCTTCCTTGTTGAAAAGTCGTTGACCCACTTCATTGATAACCTGGAAGTGAAACCCGATTATGTGATCGTGCCGATACACATCATCAGGTCTGTACTAGGTGTCAAGGAAGAAAACTACTCTTTGGCTACGAATACCTGACGTTCTTTTGCTCAATGGGCTGAACAAACCGCTGAAGGAAAGGAAAGACCTCTTTTTGTGACAGTATGGTGTATTGAGCCGAAGTATTGGCGCGCCCGATCTTGATAGTATATCCCTTGTCGCGCATGGCCCTGAACATGTCTTCATCGGTGACATCGTCACCAATGCACAGAACGAAGTCGGGTTCAAAGCCACTGATCATGTTGACAGCTGCCATACCCTTATCCACACCCACCATGCGTACCTCCAATACCTTGTTACCGTCTACAACTTGCAAAGCCGTGTTTGCAGTAAGTTGAAGTAAAGCGTTACGTAATTCTCTTGATCGCATAAAGCCCAGCTCCTGGTTCGTATTCCTGTAGTGCCAGGCGAGCGTGCTTTTCTTCTCCTCGATAAATGAGCCTGCACAGCGATCGACAAACAATTGCATTAATGGCCGTATTTGCTCCTTCCATTCTGTATTGATAGAAACCTGCTCTTTCCAGTCCTCGCCATGATACTTGGCACAGGCACCGTGTTCGGCTATCATATTCAGAGGCAGTTTGCCCAGCCATTTTTCGAGCGTGTTGATATCCCGCCCGCTGATGATGACGATTTCATTTGACGGGTCCTGGGTCAACTGCTTAAGCAATTGTATGAGATCTTCACTTGGTGCGGCCATGGATGGCAACTTCTGGTACGGCGCAAGGGTACCGTCGTAATCCAACAGGATACAACGTTTGTTGGCTTTGTTAAAATCAGCAACTATTTGTTCGATATGGTTTTCCTTAAGTATGTTCACTTTCAAACTCTCCTGGTCTTTTTTAGTAATGATTAACTGGTCCATGAAATCGTTGATCCATTTCTGGACATCATATTCTGCGATCCTCCGCTGCATATACGACAGCCGTGAACGTTGTTCAATTAATGGCATCATCAGCGCTGAGTAAATGGCGTTAGCTACTTCGTCGGTATCAGTTGGATTTACAAGAACTGCTTCGTTTAATTCGCTGGCGGCACCCGTGAGCTCACTAAGTATTAGAACACCTTTGTCGATACAACTGGCGATGAACTCCTTGGCCACCAAATTCATTCCATCTCTCAATGGTGTGATCAAAGCTACGTCCGCTGCCTGGTAAAGCGCGCATAGCTCTTCGAATTCCAGGTGATTGTAACGATAGATGATCGGCTGCCACTGTAGCGTTGAAAATCTACCGTTGATCGTGCTCACTTGCAGCTCTATCGACTTTTTCATCTCATTGTACGAATATATCGTATCCCTGGAAGGAACAATGTTCAAGATGAAAACGATCTTTTCCCTGAACTCGGGATGATTTTCAAGAAAATGTTCAAACCCACTAAGACGGTAACTGATGCCTTTGGTGTAATCCAAACGATCCACCGAGAAGATGATCTTCTGGTTGTAGAAGTTTTCCTCGATGCGAGTGCAAATGCCAACAACAGTTTCATCTATGCAGGCGTCCCTGAATTTTTTATAATCGATGCCAATAGGAAATTGGTCAATCCTCACCATGCGGTTGCCGTAGTACACTGTGTTGAACTGGCTGTCCACCTGTAAGATCATTTTTACTGATTGGATGAAGTGCTGCCCATAATCATGGGTATGAAATCCAATCAGGTCTGCACCCATCACTCCCTGGAGAATCTGTTGCTTCCATTCGCGCGGAAGGAGTCGAAAGATCTCGTAGGAGGGAAAAGGGATATGCAGGAAGAAGCCGATAGTTGCATCGGGTAACACCCTGCGCAACATGTCGGAGACCATCATAAGCTGGTAGTCGTGGATCCAGATCACGTCTCCCGGTTCATAAGCCTGCCTTATAGCATCAGCAAACTGCTGGTTAATTCTTTTATAGTCCTTAAAGAATTCCTTCCTGTACTCTACAAGTGAGGGGAAATAGTGGAAAAGAGGCCACAATACCGAATTAGAGAAGCCATTATAAAAATTTGCGTAGGCCGCCGATTCGGGAAAGATTGGCTGAACTGTGAGGTCTTCCGGTAACAGGCCCTGGTTTACAGCAGCCTGCCAGTCCTCCTCTGTACAGTCCATGCTACCTATCCAGACCCTGCCTGTAAACTGCTGATAATCTTTGTTTCGTTCGATATAGCTCTTGATGGCAGAAACCAACCCACCTGAACTCTGCCGTACTGTTATCTCGCCATCCTGGTTTTCGACGGCAAAAGGCAACCTGTTAGAGACTATAATCAACCTGGGCATAACTTGTACTTGTTAGGCTATTGCCCAAAAATTAGACCAGCGCCACTTGATACTATTCGTTGTTCCACAACATATTAGAAACGGAGCGATTATATTTTATTCATTTATATATTAGTAGGCCTGCATCCTGATTTGTGCTTTTGAGCTTAGATTGAATGATCTTTTAAGAATTCTCAGTAC
>DATDNL010000089.1:0-3391 GCA_036518315.1 Flavisolibacter sp.
CCAAACGCCATACTGGTTCGCCATGCGTCGCGGCTATTGAGGTTCACTCATAAACCAAAAATAAAAGAGCAGTCGATCATCTATTAATTGTTAGAATTGCAGCACAGGGGGTCAAATGACCCCCTTTTTTCGCAACTTGCTCCTGTAGAAAATGTTCTACAGGGTTGCCTATATAGTTTATTTCTCAGGTAAAATACTGTCATTCCTCTGCCCGTATACAGGTGTAGCCATGAGGCCTGTGATTTGTAGCCATGCAGGCGCCCATACCTGTAAATAATGGAGAACGAGAAAAATCGGACAAACTACCCGCGGAAAATTGCCAGGATAATACTGAAGAGTATTCTGTTTCTGTTTCTTTTTATTGTATTTGTGTTTCTACTCATCTTAACTCCGCCGGCACAGCACTTTCTGACCGGCAAAGTGCAGGGTTACCTCCAAAACAAACTAAAAACAAGAGTGGAGATCGGAAGCATCTCTTTTGGACTTTCCGGCAATATCAACTTACACAACGTTTACATCGAGGATAAAACAAAAGATACTTTAGTTTCCGGCGGTACGATCAAAGCCCACCTGGACTACCTGAAACTCTTTTCCAACGAAGTACAGGTAAAGGATCTCGAGCTGCAGAATATCACAGCCAAAGTGAAAAGGGTCTTACCCGACACGGTTTTTAACTTCCAGTTTGTTGTAGATGCTTTTACAGGTGAACAGACGAAAAAGCCCGATACCGCCCAGACGGCCCCCCTGAAACTTAATATCAGTGATATAGCCCTCGATAATATCAATGTGAAGTTTACAGACGTAATCACCGGCAATGACATGTTCGCCCACATTGGTAATCTTTCTGCAACTATCGATACCCTCGATCCCTACAATCAACATTTTGACATTCCGACCATTATTGCAAGAAACGTAACGGCGAGAATCAAACAGACCAAACCGCTGGTTGAACCCAAACCGCTGGAGGCCCATGTGGCCGAAGCAATGAAGCCTTCGCCGATGAAGTTTGACCTGGGGACAATTGACCTAAGCAAGATCAATATCGACTATAGTAATGATGTTTCGGCCGTTTACACAACCCTCAATTTTGGCCAGCTGAAAGGAACCGAAAAACTCATTGATCTTCAAAACAACCGGATCTATTTTGACAAAGTGGCCCTCAACAATTCAAGGATGGCATTCCGTCTTGGCAAGAAGCAGGCGGCACAGGTTGTGAAGCAAGAGGTGAACAATGAAGTGCAGGCGCAGAAACAGGCAGGGTGGGACTTCAGGGTGGCGAGTCTTGGCCTTGAAAATAATAGGCTGCAATTCGATGACGACAATAAACCAAAGCAGAAGTATGGTTTAGACTATAGTCATATCAATGCGAATGATCTGACCCTGGCGGTCGACAATTTCATAATGAATACCGATTCCGTTGCTCTCAAGATCAACAAGGGCACCGTCAAAGAGAAGAGTGGTTTCGAACTAGATGCTTTACGTGGCGACATTTTGTATGCCTCCAATCAGACTTACCTAAGGAATCTCTACATCAAGACACCGGGTAGCGAAATACAGCGCAACGTCGAAATGCGTTATGCGTCTTTCGATGCCTTAAGTAAAGACTTTGCGAAAACGGTCTTTAACCTGGATATAATAAACACGCGACTGCAGGTAAAGGATATCCTCTTATTTGCACCGCAACTGAGGGGTAATTCAGCTCTTTCCAATCCCAACGATGTATGGACTATCAATATTGTAGGCAATGGAACACTCAACCAACTGAAATTCCAAAGGCTCCAATTCAGTGGCTTGAAAAACACCCAGCTCGACGCTAACGGCACTCTCACAGGATTGATGAATCCAAAGCAGGCTGGCGGGAACTTCAGGATCAATCGTTTCCACACTACACAAACAGATATTGCTTTGTTCACCGGTCAGCGCTTGTCTAATGCACAAATTAATTTACCGGAAGAATTCGACATCACCGGAAACATCTCCGGTAATGCAGGCAGGCTGCGAACGAATCTCAATCTCAACAGCTCCGCAGGATTCGTTGCACTGAACGGAAGTTTTGCAGACTTGATGAATCCCAAAGCAACTTCTTATGATGCCTCCATCAGAACCAGTGGCCTAAGGCTCGGGAGTATCCTGCGTCAGCAAGACATGATCGGATCTGTTTCAGGAAACTTTCTTTTTAATGGAAGAGGACTGACACCCGATGCTATCAACACAAAGTTTACCGGGAACATCAGCAGCCTTGGTTATAACCATTACCAGTACCACAATATCAGGGCAAGTGGTGCTCTAAGAGGTAAAGCATTCAACGTAAAGACTGACATCAACGATCCGAATATAGATCTTAACCTGGCCGTAAGTGGTGTAATGTCTAATAACCCTTCTTTCAAAATAAATGGAATGGTTGACAGTATTAAGCTTCAGCCCCTGCACTTCACGCCCGATCCTATGGTGTTCCGCGGCCGAATTGACGGTACCGTTGCTAACCTTAACGCCGACAATCCTGATCTGAACGTTCTGATCACAAACGCATTGTTCGTCGCTAACAATGACCGTTTGCCTTTGGATACCGTTCAATTAATGTCAGGAAGAAATGATACAGCCAACTACATCCAGCTAAAGAGCGATATAGCTAACGCAATGCTCATTGGACAATACCGCGTGTCCGAACTGGCAAGCGTTATTCAAAATACTATCCAGCCTTATTTCACAGTTACTCCCCCTGCGAAAACGCCGCAATTGCGTCCGTACAATTTCAGGTTGACGGCCGACGTGGTGTATACCCCGCTTATGTCACAGTTCCTTCCTGGCCTTACTTCTATGAAGACGGTTCACCTGGATGGAAGCTTTGCAACGGGGACGGGAATGAATGCGACAGTGAGCACGCCATATATCTTATACAATGGCAATGAAATGACAAACCTTAACCTGCGTGCATTTACTTCTGCAAACGGTCTGCAGGTCCAGGGTAACATTGCAAGGCTGAAAAGCGGTAGCTCTTTTGACGTTTACAATGCCAGGGTGAATGCGACAGCGCTGAATAATAACATCGACTTCAGCCTTGGAATCGACGATGCCAAGGCAAAGAATAAATATCATTTTAGTGGACTCGTTACCCAACCCACAACTGGTACCTATGCACTCAGGCTGCGCCCGGACAGCTTGATGTTGAACTATGAAATGTGGACAGTTTCTCCAAATAACCAAATCACGATCGGTCCCACTTCGGTCACAGCAAACGATTTCACATTGCAAAAGGGAGATCAGCGCCTAAGCATCAATAGTGTTGGAAGTGGTAATCCTCCGCCACTGCAGGTAACATTCAATAGTTTCCGCCTGGCAACCATCACCGGTTTCATAAAGGCCGATTCTACACTCGTTGATGGACTGATGA
>DATDNL010000090.1:0-16331 GCA_036518315.1 Flavisolibacter sp.
TTCCATGCACCATTGCTACCGGCACGGTAAATACCCAGGCCAATATAACATTGGCGGCCGTAGGTATGGTTATTCCACCAGTCGAGGATCGGCTGGAAGGGAGCGTGCGGCTGGGTAAATTCCCAGTAGATCTGCGGCGCTACGTAGTCGATCCATTTGTTTTTGAGCCAGAGTAAGATATCGGCGTACAGGTCATCATAGTTCGTTTGACCCGCCTGTGTCTGGCTGCCTTCCGGATCCTGGCTGTAGTTACGCCAAACTCCAAAGGGTGAAATGCCGAATTTAACCCAGGGCTTTGTTTGCTTGATGGCGATAGAAAGTTTTAAGATGATAGAGTCGACATTGCTGCGCCTCCAATCTTCCTTATTCATTCCGTTACCATAGAGTCGGTAGGAGGCTGTGTCGGGGAACTCCTTACCGGTGATGCGATAAGGATAAAAGTAGTCGTCCATGTGGATGGCGTCTACATCGTACCTGCTGACAATGTCCTTGATCACATTTACCACCCAAGCCTGGCCTTCCTTGTTTCCCGGGTCGAAATAGAGGGTATGACCATATCTCAGGAACCACTCGGGATGAAGGCGGGTGATGTGGTTGGGAGCAATAGAAGCTTTATTCACATCAAAGTTGGCGCGGTAGGGATTACACCAGGCGTGGTATTCGAAACCCCTGTTATGGGCTTCATCGATCGTGAACTGTAGAGGATCATAAAACGGAACCGGTGGTTTACCCTGCTGACCTGTAAGCCATTGGCTCCAGGGCTCGTATTGAGAAGGATAAAAGGCATCAGAAGCCGGGCGCACCTGGACGATCACTGCGTTCATGCCATTTGCCTTGTGCATATCCAGCTGGCGGATAAACTCAGCCTTTTGGCTCTCCACGTCATACTGTTTCTTTTTCGGCCAGTCGATATTATCGACCGTAGCGATCCAGACACCCCTGAACTCGTAATTGGGGCGAGCGGCCTGTTGTGTAAAAGCGGGCAGGGAAAGCAGGACAGCAATTAGTGGAAGGATGGTTCTTTTCATGGTAGTGTGAAATGTGAAAATAATAATCAGTTCACCAAAGTTCAAGGTTTGAGCCTAAATGCTGAGTGAAAAAAGATTAAAAAGGGATTAGGGGAGGTGATTTAACACTCCTGTGAGATGAACTGAATGGAGGCGGACTGGCAAAATGTTAATTCGAGCAGCGGACCTTATCCAAAAGGTGGCTTAAATCCTCCATTTCGCTCTCCGTGACATTATGCATTACTTCAAGCACAAGATCTGGTCCGTCATCGATGTCCTTTAGTACTGCCTGTCCTTTTTCGGTGATCAATACATCTACTAACCTGTGGTCCTTGGGAGAAACGGTCTTTTGCGCCAGGCCTTTCAGGATAAGGCGATCTACGATACGGCTAGTGTCGCTCATCTTATCCAGCATCCGCTCGCGTATCTGGAGGGTAGAGATGGGGTTCGGATAGCTCCCTCTCAATATGCGGAGAATATTGAACTGTTGGTGTGTAATGTCGTGCTCGGCGAGAACTTTTTTTATTCTTTCCAATGCCCAACCGTAGGTATAAAGAATATTGATGAGTGCCTTGTGCCTGGAATTAGCAAACCTCGTCTGTTGGATGTCCTTGTCTATACTCATGCATGTGAAGGTAGACGGAGCACTAAGGGTTTTTCCTGTTTATCGTCAACTCAAAGAATGATCTTTTTCGTCATGGTTGAGCTTGTGGCAAAAAAATGATTGCCATCAGTTAAAGCTGTGACAGCTATCAGGCAGTATTTTTGCTGCCGTTCTTGTGTATTCGAATTTTTTCAACTTAAATCCTTTCATTATGGACTGGGAGTATCACCAATCACCACTATCGAAACCGATCCTGACTAGCGTATTCATTGGTTTCTTCGCCACAATTCTCTGCCTCATTTACAACATTATCTTTAGAGAGAGCACCGGTTACAAGCCGGCTGATTTCATCAACGTGTCATCGCTGATCTTCGTCATTAACCTTATCTTTTTTGGAGCAGGGCTCGTTTACTTTTTTCTTTTACGCGCTTTCAGAAAGGGAGACATGGTTTTCGAGATCCTTTTTGGACTTGTTATCCTGTTATGTGTTTGGGGAGCTACTCATGCGCACATGATCAACCCACATGAAACGTCAGAGTTCAGGACCTTGCTAATTGGAACGATCATCATTACGGGACTGGGAATCGAGCTAGTGCCCTTGTTCTTTCATAACAAGAAGTTCGTGGAAGCAGTGTTGTAACTAGCCCCAGACCTTCACTCCTTCTGAGCAATTGGCGCAGATATCAATGTTCTTGCGGCTTTGCAGCACCTGGCTTCGGAAGTGTTGGTAGTTCTCGTTGTGCCAAAGCTCTTTAAAGCTTTGCTTTTTCAGATCGCCCAACTTGTGTTGGGCATCTTTGTCAAAACAGCAAGGCACTACTGCTCCGTCCCAGGTTATTACAGGGTCATGATGAAGGCGCCAGCAGTGATTGGCATTGTTTCCCTTGAAAATGTACTTGCCTTCTTTATCTTTCTTGTAGCGGCTGTATTTCTCATTGGTGGGGATGAGATGATTGGGATCATTTTCGTAATCGTAAACCTGTGCTGTCTTCAATCGCACCTGGTCGACGCCAATTTCTTTGGCCAGTTGTTGTACCTCTTCTACCTGGTGTTCGTTATGACGCACCACGAGGAATTGGAAGATGATAAACGGCGTCTTGCTCTTTAATTCCTTCTTCCACTTTACAATATTCCTTGCGCCTTCAAGTACCTTCTCAAGATTACCTCCAACTCTGTATTGCTGGTAAGTGTCTTGAGTTGTGCCATCAATAGATATGATAAGGCGGTCGAGACCACTTTCCACTGTGCGCTTTGCATTTTTGTCGTTGAGATAATGAGCGTTGGTAGACGTAGCAGTATATATCTTCTTCGAAGAGGCATACTGAACCATGTCGAGAAAATCGGGGTTCAGATACGGTTCGCCCTGGAAATAAAACACCAGGTAGGACAGTTCCTTATAAAGTTGGTCAATCGTTTCGCTGAAGAAGTCTTGCTTCAACATTCCCGTTGGCCTTGAGAAAGCCCTTAGGCCACTTGGGCATTCAGGGCAACGTAAGTTGCAGGAAGTAGTTGGCTCGAATGAAATCGAAACCGGGTAGCCCCACTGGACACTTCTTTTAGTCCATTTGCTAACATGATAGCTGCTAAGTACTTTGAGATAGTTCCACACACGGCGAAAGGTCAGCTTCTTCAGAAAATTCACACTATCATTCCAGTTGAACTGCGGCATGAGGCGCAAGATACAGAAGTGAATGGTGAATTGGGAATCGTGAATTGTGAATGGTGAATGGTGAGTACGGAAACAGCAAAGGAAGAGCGGGAAAAGGCAAATGGTAAACGATCAAAAAAGAAAAGAATGTTTTACGGGTAAGAACGTTTAAAACAAAGGGGTGCACTGAAGCCGCGGTCATCTGAAGCGGGCGTCCCGGTTAAAGGAAAAACAAATGGAGGCCTGAGTTTCCCTTTTGTTGATTTCTACGAATTTGCGGTGGTGGTGAGGTTTGGCCGGCAAGCGTTGGTGTTGCCTCGGAGGAAGAGCTGAGGGGGAGTTGATATGATTCTATAGAGAAATTACTACTCTATACCTGCTGTACCTGCTCTATAGCTCGCTTGAAAGACAATAGGACTGAAATTGCCGACAGAATTCAAATTAGTGTCAATAGTTGACATCTGCCGTTTCCCGTTCCTTTTGCTTGCTAATTTCTCTGCATTTCTGAAATGCGGCTTCGCGGCGCTTAACTCATTCACTTCATCCCTTTCTCCCTGGCAACGCAAATGCTACATAAGAGTCCCCGGATTTAGTTTTCAATTTGCCACCACCACAAGCAATCACGACATACTGCTTTCCGCCAACATGATACACGGCGGGTGTTGCAAAACCCGACGCAGGTAAATCCGCCTCCCATAACAGCTTGCCGGTTCTTTTGTTGAAGGCTCTTATTTTACTGTCGCTTGTAGCTGCAATAAATAATAGTCCTCCGGCGGTTACGACAGGTCCTCCATAATTCTCAGTGCCCGTATGAATCCCCCTGGCTTTGAATTCAGGATAGTCACCCAATGTTTCCTTCCAAACATAAACTCCTGTATTCAGATTAATAGCTGTTAAAGTTCCCCACGGTGGCTTGACGGCCGGGTAGCCCTCTTTGGTCAAAAACTTATTGTATCCTGTGTTCGTGTAGGGCAGGCGTAGATAAGCATCCTCAGCTTTATGTTCAGGAACAAATTTTTTGGTGCTGTTTGCTTTGTCCTCTAGAATAAACGATGCAATGGCACTTTTCTCCTGCTCTGACAACTGGTTGAAGGCGGGCATCATGGCACGGCCAGAAGAAATGAGTTGATGGAATGCGGCTTCATTGTATCGCTTATTTAATGCAATCAACGAGGGATAATTGCCGCCACCCTTTCTTTCCGGACCATGGCAGGCAACACAGTTTACGGTATACAACCGTTTGCCGGCCTCCGAATAATTTTCATTAGTCTTATGCTTGTCAGCCTTTACATCAACCATAGTTAACACCCAGGGCATTTCACTTGCGTTCACATATAACAAGCCTGTAGTGGGATCAAATGCCGGGCCTCCCCATTCAGCACCTCCATCAAAGCCTGGGAAAATAATAGTTCCTTCTTTTGAAGGAGGATTGAAAATATTTCCTGTTTTATAGCCTGCCAGTCTTCTTTTAATATCCTGGTAAGAAGAGTCAGGAACGAGGTTGTTCAAGTCTGCCTCTGACAAAGACTGTCGAACAAAGGGCTTTGGAAATGTCGGAACGGGCTGAGTGGGTGAAGCTCTCTCACCCAATAATCCAGATTCAACAGGAACGGGCTTCTCTTCCACCGGGTAAATTGGCTTCCCTGTCGTCCTGTCTAACAAAAAAAGAAAACCGGTCTTCGTAGTTTGAGCAAGAGCATCAATTCTCTTACCATCCTTCGTAATTGTCATTAGCACCGGCGCGGTTGGAGGATCTCTATCCCAGATGTCATGATGTACCGTCTGAAAATGCCACATTAGCTTGCCGGTTGCGGCATCAAGCGCCAACACACAATCGGCAAAAAGATCATCGCCTATTCTCTTTCCGCCCCAGAAATCAAATGAAACTGAACCGGTAGGTACGAACACGATTCCTTTTTCTTCGTCTAAGCTCATTCCCGCCCAGCAGTTGGCGCCGCCAAGATGTTTCCATGCCTCTTTATCTTCCCAGGTATCATATCCAAATTCGCCAGGCTGCGGAATTGTATGAAATGTCCATTTGATCTGACCCGTTCGAACATCGTAAGCCCTGATATCACCAGGAGCCGCCGCTGCATCTTCTGCTACTCTCGAACCCATAATCAAAATGTCCTTATAGATAAGACCGGGTGTATTTGAAGTAATGAAACGGTCTTTTACATCACGTCCAAGTCCCTCATGCAAATCCACACGACCATTCGTACCAAAACTTATTATAGGCTGACCATTGAAAGCGTCCAGGCAAATGAGCTGATCGCCGGCTGTATAGAAGAGTCGTTTATCGTCTTTACCATCCGTCCAATAACTCACGCCGCGCCCATTATTTAAAAACTGCATCATCATAGCCGCGCGGTCATTGCTGTCGAGCGCGGGCCGGGCACTTGGGTCGAAAACCCATTTCTGTTTCCCTGTTGCTGCATCTAAAGCGAACAATTTCATTTTAGGCGTGGTACCATACAACACGCCATCCACTTCAATTGGGTTGCATTGTATTTGCGTATGAAAGAGCGTATCAACATCACCGGTATGATAGGTCCACGCCACCTGCAATTGATCCACATTGTTTGTATCAATTTCGGTAAGAGAGGAATAATGGTTCAAGTCTTTCGTACCGCCGTACACTCTCCAGTTAGCATACTCCGCTTTTGTCTTGCCGGTACAATTTGCATTTACCATTCCCAAGACCAGAACTGAAACAAATACCCGGAGTATCGATGTCTTCATGCGTCGACGATTATATTTCGTGAATAGAATTAGGTTCATGGGATGAGGCATTCCAACCTCAATCCTGATCGGGCGGAATCGCGTATAATTTACCAAAAAGTTAAAACCATTTCGAACATCGGACTAACTTCCTTTGACTTTCTACATTGCCCTTTACATTTCCCGTTTCCCTTCCCTTGCCCCTTGCCGTTTCCCATTTGCTCTTTATCATTGCACGGTGGCGCGTAAAAAGAGCAAAAAGCATTTCCTCGGCGTGTTTATCGTTGTTTCGATAGTTGCGGCTGCAAGTTTCAGCGTTTACCTGGGCTATTTGTGGTGGCAAAGCAAACAGATGGAGTTTGTACGCTATCCTGAGTTTGGCATTCCTATTCCTGCCGAATACGAGATCCATGGTATCGATGTTTCGCGTTACCAGCAAAACATTTCATGGGATATGGTCAAGGAAATGAACGTGCATGATATCAAGCTTCAATTTGCCTTTATAAAGGCAACTGAAGGGCTGGTGAACCTTGATCCTTATTTCAAACGCAACTGGAAGAAATCGAAAGAGGCTGGCATTGTGAGAGGCGCTTACCATTTCTTTATTGCCGGTAAGGATGGAAAGTCGCAGGCACAAAACTTTATTAAAAATGTGCCTTTAGCTACAGGCGATCTTCCCCCCGTACTGGATGTGGAGCAGGTGTACAGCGCAAAACCCGACCAGCTAAGAATGGAATTGAAAGAGTGGCTCGATGTGGTACAGAACTATTACCATGTACAACCTATCATCTACACCTACCTCGACTTCTACGAGAAGAACCTGAAAGGATATTTTGACGATTATCCACTCTGGGTAGCGCATTATCTACAACCGCATCAGCCTCGCATTACCCGGGACTGGACTTTTTGGCAACATAGCGAAGGTGGTCATGTGGATGGCATCATGTCCAAGGTGGACTTCAATGTGTTCAATGGTGACTCGGTGGCGTTTAAAACATTATTAGTACCTTAATTTGAGAATACCGTAGCGATGGATGAATATAACAGTGGGATGGATCCCGAGATGAAAGCATTGTTCAGAAAAATAATGAGCTCTTTTTCGTGGGGCGCACTCTGGCTGCTGACTGCTGCCACAACAGGCATCTTCTTCCAACTTGGTTTTATCGCCGATGGTATCAGATGGTATAATGTTCTCTTCTACCTTACGTTTTTAGCAAGTATTTTTCTGCTGGGCCGATATTATTACAGGACGTGGAGATGACTAGGAACTGTGATCGGAGATAATGTACCATTTGCCCTTGATCTTTTTCAGCAGCAAGTCGTAGTGTCCGCTAAGATCACCAATGCTTCGTTGCAGCATCCATTTTCCAACAACGTAATAGTATTCTGATGAAAGCTTCCTGACGGTAATAATATCAAAAGAAAGTTTTCCCATAGCGGAAGTATCGGGATAACTCTTCTTATAGTTGTTGAGTGTATTCTGCCAACCGAAATGAACGCCGGTTTTCCCGATAAACATTAAGGAATCGCTCTTCCAATAGGTTTGCATAAAGCCTTCAATATCGCCCCTGTTCCATTCTTGCGTTTGAGTGGCCAGTAATCGCCGGATTTCCTGTTCATCTTTCGATTGACTGTGAACAAGAAAGGGAAGGGCTAAGAGAAAAAGAAGAATCTTCATGCTTGCATTAGTTTGGCTAGACTAAAGATAATAAAGGGACATATCTATCCTCTTAAAATATGACTCGCACATGTTCAAAGTACTGTTAATGAAACGGTGAATCCTATGCATCTTGGCTAACTTTGCCCCCATGTCCAAAAGAATTTGGCTCTACATTGGCTTCTTTGTCCTCCTCGTAGTAGGATTCTTTGTCTTCCTCTCCTATAAGATACCAGAGTTTGCTCATCCAAAGATTGCACCTATAGGCACGGTGCAACCCTTTGCCTTTTACAACCAGGACGGCAAAACAGTAACGGACCAGGATGTCAAGGGAAAAGTATATGTGGCCACTTTCTTTTTCACTACCTGTACCAGTGTATGCCCAAGGTTGAACAACAACCTTAAGCCAGTGTACGCTGAATTTAAAGCTGAACCCGATTTCCACATCCTGTCGTTTACCTGCGATCCAAAAAGGGACTCTGTTACCCGCCTGAAATGGTATGCAGATTCCATTCTAAAAGTAGATACCCGGAATTGGGTATTCCTTACAGGCAATAAAGACAGCCTCTATGCCATGGCAAGACATAGCTACATGATCGACGACCCAAGGAATGAAATACAAAATGGCGAAACCGATTTCCTGCACACCCAGTTGATTGCATTAGTTAACAAGAAGGGAGAAGTGGTAAAAATCTATGATGGCCTTAAACCTTCAGAGATAAAAGAAATGCAGGGAGAGATCAAAAAATTGCTTAAAGAGGATTCGTAAACAAGGCGGATTGAACTTTCGATAGTATCGTTTATAGAACAATTGTTTGGTCGCAGTTCCGTCAGGCCTATTGATAAAATAAGAATGACAGATGAACACATCAGAAGCAAAAATTCCCGGCAGCCGGCTGAACGACCTCTTGCGTCGTAAACATTTAAGTGTAACAGACAGCCGTAAAAAGATCCTTTCTCTTTTTCTGAATACAAAAGACGCACTCGCTCACGGTGATATAGAAAAGAAAGCAGGGGAGAAATTTGACCGTGTAACCGTTTACCGTACACTACAAACCTTCGTTGAAAAAGGAATTATCCACACCATCCCTACTCCCGACAATTCCATCCGTTATGCTCTATGCAAAGAGTGCGAAGAAGGTCATCATCATGATGAGCACGTACATTTTGTTTGTAGTAACTGTGGCAGAACCATCTGTTTGGATGACGTTGTCTCGCCCAGGATCGAACTACCGGAAGGTTATGTAGCCCACGAAGTGCAGGTGGTGATCAATGGCATCTGCAAGGACTGCAATCACTCCTAAGCCCTCGATTTCAGAAGTAGCAAAATGGTATTGAGGTCGTGAACCGCTTGTTCAACGGTTGCGTCAGACTCCAACTGGTTCATCTTGTCTTTCAGCTCTCTATCAGGGTGCTTATCGAGGAAAGACCAAACCAGGGTCTTTAGTTCGCCGAGATATTGTTTGTGATCGCGTGTTTGGAGATTACCATCACTGTCCCTATATCTTCTCCCATAGTCCTGTTTTGCCTCCCTGTGGTCTTCTTCCACCTGGTTGAACCACTGAACTCCATTTTCCAATGATTCGATGAGCGACTGTATGTCGGGCGCTTTGTTTTTGCCTGCGTCCTCCAGGATCCATTCCTTTCTTTTCAGTTCGAAGTTTCTTCCCAGGTATAGTTTCTTTACCTGCTCGTCGGCTGCCAATTCTTCGGCCGTACCGTGTTTGAAGATCTTTCCCTCGATCAGCAAATACGCCCGGTCGCAAATCGACAAGGTCTCGGTCACATTGTGGTCGGTGATAAGTATACCAATGTTCTTGTATTTGAGCCTCGCCACGACTGCCTGTATATCTTCAACCGCAATGGGGTCGATTCCTGCAAATGGCTCGTCAAGCAAAATGAATTTTGGGTCCACTGCCAGCGCTCTTGCAATCTCGGTTCGTCTCCTTTCACCACCACTGACCACATCACCGTTATTCTTGCGCACGTGTTCAAGCCTGAACTCACTAATGAGGGCCTCCAGTTTTTCCTTCTGTTCACGTTTGGAGAGATCAGTCATTTCAAGAACGGCAGCCAGGTTATCTTCAATACTGAGCTTCCGGAAAACGGATGCTTCCTGCGGAAGGTAGCCAATCCCCATCTGCGCTCTCTTGTACATGGGAAGCCTGGTAATGTCTTCGTCATTGATAAAAACTCTTCCCTCATCAGGCTTGATCAGGCCAACCGTCATGTAAAAGGTTGTCGTCTTGCCCGCGCCATTGGGTCCCAGCAATCCAACGATCTCGCCTTGCTTTACCTCTATAGAGACGTGATTAACAACGGTTCGGGCACGGTAGCGCTTAACAAGATCCTTGGTATGAATGATGATGCTCAATAGTTTTTTGCCAAAAGTAAAGGAAAGGGTTTGTTCCGAGGCCGTGTCAAATTGCTTTTGTATTTCGTTAACTGCATGGTAAGTTTGCACCCTCATGAAAGTAACTGAACATTTAAAGCAGGTGCAGGGACTGCCTGTTTCCTTTGAAATATTGCCTCCGCTGAAGGGAAAGGGCATCAGTGGATTGTGGGATCACCTGGATCCTTTAATGGAATTCCAACCTCAATTTATAAATGTTACCTACCACAGGAGCGAAAGCATGTTCAAAAAGAAGCCGGATGGGACATTCGAGAAAGTGGAAGTGAGAAAGCGTCCCGGCACGGTAGGTATTTGCGCAGCTATTCAAAACCGCTATAAGGTGGATGCCGTTGCCCACCTGATCTGCGGTGGATTTAGCAGGCAGGAAACAGAGGATGCCCTCATCGACTTGAACTTCCTCGGCGTGGACAATGTCCTGGTGCTCCGTGGGGATGCTCCGCGTAACGAAAGTTCTTTTGAACCAGAGCCGGGCGGACATAAATATGCGATTGAGCTGTTGCGCCAGGTCACGAACATGAACAACGGCATTTATATTGAAGAAGACCTGAAGAATGCAGTGAAGACCAACTTCTGCATCGGAGTTGCCGGCTATCCGGAGAAACATTTTGAAGCACCCAACATGCAGACGGATGTCTCTTATCTAAAGGCGAAAGTGGATGCTGGCGCTGAATACATTACTACCCAAATGTTCTTCGACAATAAGAAGTATTTTGATTTTGTCAGCACCTGCAAGAATTCCGGTATCAATGTACCGATCATCCCGGGACTGAAACCCATCACCACCAAGAAGCAGCTCACGATCATACCACGCACTTTCCATGTCGACATACCCGAAGAACTTTCAACCGAGATCTTAAAATGCAAGACGGATGCTGAAGTGGAAGTGGTAGGAACGGAATGGCTGTTAAAGCAGTCAAGAGAACTGAAGCAGGCGAATGTTCCTTGTTTGCACTATTATACTCTAGGCAAGCCTCAGGTTATCGCCAACGTAGTGAAGAACCTATAAGAAACGAATTAAGTAATAAAAAAGGCCTCCATCACGGAAGCCTTTTTTCTTTTAGTCTTATTGAATCCTAATACTTCTTATTCTTAATCAAATCATTCAACACTGCCTGGTTAACCCGCACCGGGTATTTCTTCTTTAACTGCTCCACCCAATTCTTTTCAAGTTCTGTTTGATAATCATTGATCACCAGGCCTCTTGCGTCGGCAAAGCTCCTGGGCTCAGGCTTATTGTAATTGCGGATCACATAGGCAAACGAAGCAGTATTATCCGCCTTGTTGATGACCGGGTTCGTGATAGCGCCCGGCTGCAGGTTTAGTTTCGCCGGATTAGGGATTTGTCCAACCTCGAATCTCGAAGAATCTGCTGCTATCTTCTCTTCATAATTACCCACCAGGTCATGCCAAGAAGAAGGTGCCTTCTTTAGCTCACTACTGAAGGTCTTGGCAGATTCCAGATCATTCGCATAAAAGATGACTGCATCTACGCTTGACTTCCAATTGTATTTATCTTTATTGTTTTCATAGTATTTCACGAGCGCAATACTATCACTCTGTGCAGGTCCCCACACTTCTCTTTGCATGATCTCGAAGAACAGGTTGCCGTCCCTGAACTCGTCAATCTGCTCCTTGAACTCTGGGTTATACTTCTCAAGGTTGGCCTGGTAGTAGGCCAAAGCCATCGCCTGCACAAATTCATCCCATACCTGGGGGTAAGGCTTTATACCACTGCCATCATTTTTATAACGGAAAGTTTGTGCATAGCTGATCCAGTCCGACGCATGAATCTTCTTATCTCCAATGGTCATGAGCTGGGTGGTGCCTTTAACTTGTATAGGAATAGTTGGCTTCTTGTAGTTTAACGCGCTATCCGAAAAAGCCCAAAGTTCATTCGTATTAAACGGTTCTTTTTTGTAACCTGCTTGCTTCATTATCCTTGCGGCGAGCGCAGCCTTGGTTGTTGCTATGCGGTCGCTTTGTTCCACCTTGCTTCGCAACGTCTCCATTCCCCTCGCATCACTCTTCGCAACCGGGGGAACCTTTGCAGTAAGCTTTACGATATGATAGCCATGCGATGTCAGGAAAGGTTTGCTGATGGCATTCTTTTGCAGTGAGTACACCGTATTTTCAAAAACGGGATCGTACTCACCAACTCCAAATTCCTGCATCTGGCCGTTTGAGGCAGACGATATCACGTCGTTACTAAACCTGGTAGCCAGTGCACCAAAATCTTCTCCCTTCAGCAAAAGGTTGTACAGCGAATCAGCAAGCTTCTTATTCGCCGTCTTCAATTCTTCGCTGGCACCTGGAGGAAAAGCGATCAGAATCTCAGAAGCCTTGATCCTTCCCGGGTCTTTCCTTTCACCGAGGTTCTTTAAGATATGGTAGCCAGACTTTGATTTGTAAACAGTAGACGTCTTACCAACTGGTGTAGAATAAGCAAGATTTTCAAGAGCGTAAGGAAGTGTGAATACCGTGATCCAATCGAGGTCGCCTCCATTTTGTTTCGCCGAAGGATCATCTGAATATTGTTTCGCTACTTCAGCGAAGGGCGTACCTTTTTTCAGCTTATCCTGTACGTCTGCAAGTTTCTTTAGGGCAGCCACCGTATCAACAACTCCATTCTGCTGGAAACTCACAAAGATGTGGGCAAGGTGAATGTCTTTCTGTGAACGGGTAAAGGCCTCATCCACCAGTTTATTCACCGCCTCTTTATCATTCAAATAATTTGGAAGGATCTGTTGGCGAAGGTTATCGAGATCAGACACCATCTGCGGCAGTGTGTCATAACGTCTCTCTTTTGCCTCCTTGATCTTCAACCTTGAAGCGATATATAAGTTAAGGTAGTCCCTGAACGCCTTCTCTGTTCTAACATTCGTTTTGTTCTTGTTGTAAGCCCTCAGGAAATCTTTTGAAGAAACGGAATCATTCCCATAATAAAAAAGTGCCTGGGCTGATGCGGAGAAAGAGATCAGCACCCATAACGCAGTAGCCAGTTGTTTCATAGTCATTTATTGTTTTGGCGATAGGCCAGAATTTCATCGATCTGCTCAAGCGTCAGTTTCTTGGCGATAATACGCTTGTCTTTATCTAGCAGGTACAAAGTAGGAAAACTTTGCACATCATACAACTGTGTGTAGCCCGGTATTCCCGAACCTGTCCTTGCCTCGTCCGCAGCCTTGGAATAATACACGTGTGTCCAATCATTCAGGTGATGGTCATGAATAAAATTTAACCAGTCTGACTTCTTTCCTTCCGTTTCTCTCGCCATACCAAAGAACTTCAATCCCATCTTCTTCCATTTCGCATTGTAGGCGCTGTCCAACCTCGGCACGATCTCCTTGCAGTGGCTACAGGTAGGATCCCATATCACAACTAATGTATAAGGCGATTGCAGTGAATAGAGCTTTGTCGTCTTATCGGCCGTGTCAGGCAATTCAATATCGGAAGCTTCAGTGCCAAGGATGTTGGCCATCAGGCTATAGGCCCTGTTCGTGATGGTCTTCTTACCGGCTTCTGTAAGCCAGGGATAAGTCTTCTGAGAGAAATATTTTTCGAAAAGGTGCACGAACACCTTGTCCTCCCACATGTACTTCTGGTTCAGGTAACGATTCACAAACTTGAGCAGGAGGAACTTCTCCATTTCCTCGTTAATGCTTGCGAAGCCCATCATGTAATCAATCTCCTTGATCACGGAATCGGCGGAAGGATAAACGAGTTGCTCCATGTATTTGTCAATGCGACTTTCGAAAAACGGCGTGCGTGCCAGTCGATCATCATAGAAGTTGACTCCATCCCAGTAGTGGCTTTTGAAATAATGGTAAGCAAACATTGAATCCGTCTTTTCAGCCGGGTCATTCTTTGGCACTTCAGGTTCTCTCATCGCCTTCAGCAGGGTAACCAGCAGTCCATCGCCACCCTTGGCAATAATATCATTCCTGTATTTCTTGATCTTATCATCGATGGCCTCTACCTGGCGGTTGATCTTGATTGAATCAGCTGCACTTACCTTGCTCCGCTTTTTCAAAAGGGAGTCAATCACCAGCCCGTTCTTCGCCATATACTCCTGGTAAGCTTTGAATTCCACGTTTTCCGGTGAGTTCTGGAAAGCGATGGCCTTTAGCTTTGCCGTGTCGGCGATGATGGAGAACTTCTGGCTCTTATCTATTGCGATCTCGAAATGTTGTGCTTTATCAGGGTAACCAATAAGATAAATCCCCCCACCCAACTTTTTATTTCCTTTAAACACTGCCTGGCTCTTGTCATTCAGCATGGCCGAATCTATAATCGGAAGCTGCTTGCCATAATAATGTCCAAGGTAGATGTACTGGTTCTTGAAAGGTTTCAGGGTGACCTTTATTTCATAGCCGTTTTGGGCAAAAGAAACAAGGCTGGCTAATGAAAGCAGGACGGCGGTTATATATTTCATAAGACTCTGTGGGTCGTAAAAATATCTAAAAAAGAGTGCAAGTTTGGTTAAATAGTTGCAAATCGAGGCCACATTTACGGCGGTTTCAGCCGTAGGAAACAGATGCAACGTCCACGAAAAAGAAGAAAAGGGCTTCGGTTTATTAACCGGGAGGTCTACTCGTCGGCAATGACCCTGCTTACAATTCGCCAGTCGCCGCTCGTTTTAACCCAGGTGTCTACGAATGCGGTAGTATCTGAAAACGGCTGGTTTCCATAGCTGCCCTTCCACCAGAACCTTGCCCTTACAACACCCACATTCTCAATCGTATTTGCCTTTATGTTCAGGAAATGGGCAGAGTCAACCTTAAGATCCTGGAAGACGTTCGTCATCCAAACCGACCTTGTAACGGCTGCACTGTCAATGTATTTAAGTCCCGTGACGGTAAACTCGGGAGTCACTACCCTTTCAAGCGTGGCGCGGTCACGATCCTTTATTGCCTGGGTAAACTGGTTTTCAAGCTGCACCAGGTCGCTGCTCAAGGGCTTATCCTTACTGCTATTGCTGCTGCAGCTGGCGAAACCGAAAACTGTCAGAAGAAGTAAAAGCCTGCTCATAACGTATAGATGATTGACTTCAATTAGATTTCCACAAACATCTGTCTTTTTTCGTTTTTCTCATAAAATAGCTGCCATCGCCGACAGGAACCTCTCCGAGTCAAGACATCCTCTTTTGTATTTCCTCCTCGTATTTCTCAAATGCGTTGTAAGGTTTCTCACCCTGCCCGCTTTAGTAACGTGCCTTACCGACCATTCACTACTTGCCTTGTAAGTCCTCCTTGTATGTCTTAAGGCCTTGTATGGTTCTCCGTCCCTTCTATTGACTTCCCGACTTCATTCACCATCACCTTACACCTCCTGCTCTAAAATGCAATGTAACTACCTTGCACATATAAACATATCTCGCTTCACCTAAAACCTGCAATATGACAACGGATAAAACCCTCGCCGAACCCATCACAAAAGAAGTCCTCCTCGATGCGCCGACAGACAAAGTGTGGAAGGCTTTGACCCAAAAAGACCAACTGAAACAATGGTGCTTCGACATGAATGCCTTCGAGCCTACGGCCGGCTTCGAATTCCAATTCTATGGTGAAAAGGATGGCACAAAGTTTCTGCATCTCTGCAAAGTGTTGGAAGCAGATCCGCAGCGAAAAATGAGATGGTTATGGAGCTACAAGGATGTTCCGGGTGATTCCTATGTAACTTATGAACTCTTGCCACAGGGTAACCAAACAAAGCTTCGCCTTACTCACGAGGGTCTTGAACGCCTGCCACAGGATGAGAACTATGCAAAGCAGAATTTTGTTGAGGGTTGGAATATGATCATTGGGGAGTTACTCCCGAAATTCCTGGCGGGCGCGCCGGATTAGAACAAAACTCAGGAGTGGTTTATGAGGACGAAAGCGTACAATTAACTAGCATAAGCTGGTTGTAAGCTACTAACAGGGTGCGGAGGTATATTGATCAAAGTCATTGGAATTTTGAGGGTTGGAATCTATCTTGTGAGAGCTTCTTTACTACACTCAATTTTGTAATGCCAGGCCTGCAAGTTTAGCATTGTTAGCGGTCTTTCAGTCAATCGATAGTCGAACCATGGTCGTACTTTGGCCGCGCGGTGGTCGTAGCAACTTATTAGCATCCCTATTGTATCCTTTTCGTATCCTATTACTATCTCCTTACTATTCCTTTACCAGCGATACATTAACACCGCTGCGCACGAACTTCCAACATCGGCCTTGAGCTACTGAGGTCGGGGGACAATGGCTCACCATCCTCTTTTCAATTGCGCGAAATATCTTTATCCAAAG
>DATDNL010000091.1:0-2271 GCA_036518315.1 Flavisolibacter sp.
AGGCTTAACAACGAGGTAAAAAAGCTGGCGTTAAACCTCCAGGGTAGGAACAACATCACTGAGGATGATGTTGAGACTTATGTTGGTATCAGCAAAGAATTTAATGTTTTTGAACTACAACAAGCTATCGCCGCTAAAGACCTGTACAAGGCCATTCGAATCATTCAATATTTTGAATCAAATCCTAAGGCCGCACCCATTCAGTTGATCTTTCCTTCGCTTTATAATTACTTCAGCAAGGTGCAAATGATTTACTCCGTTCCCTCGCGTGACGAGAAATCGGTAGCCACAGCCATTGGAGTGAGTCCCTGGTTTGTCAAAGACTATTTACAAACGGCCATGCGCTTTAGCAACCAGGAAATTGAAACGATTTTGCTGCTGTTGCACCACTACAACTTGAAAGGTATTGGTGTCAATGACAGCGGCAGCTCAGATGCGATGTTGCTGAAAGAAATGACCGTGAAGATGATTGCTGCAGGTTAGCAGTCGATCAAAGAACCAGTAAACTGTTCTTCTTATCGACGCCGAGTTGCGTCGTTAGTTCTTCTAATGAAGAATATTTCTCCTGTCCCCGCAAGTAGTTTTTTACAATAACGCGAATGTTTTCTCCATAAATATCCCTGTCGAAGTCGAAAAGGTTGATTTCAACTCTCTCGTTTGAATTCTGAAGTGTTGGCCGGTTGCCAACACTCAACATTCCCTTGTACCTGTCGCCATCCACTTCCGCATAAGTAGCATACACTCCATGCCCAAGGTGGATTTTGTCGAAGTCAGTATAATCCAGGTTAGCCGTGGGATAACCTAATTTACGCCCCAGCTGATCACCCCTTATTACAATACCTTCAAAAAAGAATTCATAACCTAATAGCTTGTTAGCTGTCTCAATATTGCTGTTCAACAGGGCCTGTCGAATCTGCGTTGAACTTACGGCGACTTCCTGTAAGATATATTTAGGAATTTCTAATAACCGGTAGTTATATTGATCTGCTTCCCGTGCAAGTAACATAAAGTTGCCCTGCCTATCTTTTCCGAAATGGTGATCATAGCCGATGATAATGGTGTGAGGGCGGAACTTGGCAACGAGAAAATTCGAAATATATTCATCAGCAGTTTGACTCGCAAATGAGTGATTGAAGGGAACAATAACCAGGTGGTCAATACCTGTCTTTTCAAGCAGTTCGATCTTTTCGTCCAGGGTGTTGATCAATTGCAGGTGTTCATTTGGTCTTACAATTTTCCTCGGGTGAGGATGAAATGTAATAATGACTGCTTCCCCTTGCACCGACCTCGCTTCTCTTATAAGAGCGTCGATAATTTTCTTATGACCTTCGTGGACCCCATCGAAGGTGCCAATGGTAATGACAGCATTTGTGAAGAGAGGTAGATTTTCGGTGGACCTATGAACCTGCATAGCCGCTAAGATAAAGACAGTTGCTTTTATAAAACTATTGCTTAAAGCTTTGGACTATTTTTGCGCCATGTCATTATACACCAAAAGGGGAGTTTCTGCACAGAAAGAGGAGGTTCATGCCGCAACAAAGAATATAGACAAGGGGCTTTATCCCCGAGCTTTCTGTAAAATTTATAAAGATGTTTTAGGCAATGATGAGCAATGGGTAAACATAATGCACGCTGATGGCGCGGGAACCAAGAGTATACTCGCTTATTTATACTGGAAAGAAACCGGTGACCTTTCTGTTTGGAAAGGAATCGCGCAGGACGCAATCGTGATGAACCTTGACGACCTTCTTTGTGTTGGGATTTACAGCAATATCCTTTTCTCATCGTCGATTGACAGAAATAAGAATATGATACCGGGAGAGGTTCTTCAAGCGATAATTGAAGGTACCCAGGAGTTTTTTGACAACATGTATTCGTCGGGAATTGAGATTGCCTTCCTCGGTGGCGAAACTGCGGACGTAGGAGATGTGGTCCGAACCATTGCTGTAAATGGTACAATGGCCGCACGCTGGTCAAAAGATCGGGTAATCACGAATGAGAAGATTGCGCCGGGAAACGTTATTGTCGGCTTGGCCAGTTTCGGACAGTCGGTTTATGAAAAGGAATACAACAGTGGAATCGGCAGCAATGGTTTGACTAGCGCCCGGCATGACGTGATCAATACGTATTACAAAGAGAATTTCAAAGAAACGTATGATAATGATCTGAGTGATGACGTGGTTTATATCGGCAGGCATCGTTTAACGGATGAAGTCCGGGTGCAGTTTAAAAACCGGGAGATTAAGACCGATATCGGGAAACTGGTACTTT
>DATDNL010000092.1:0-3777 GCA_036518315.1 Flavisolibacter sp.
TATTCTTTTCAGGAGCATACAAGAAACCGCCGCCAGCGATTTCACGCAAGCCAAGTAATTTGAAGATCGGTATCTTGTTAACGAGCGCTCCGTTAAATTCGTGAACAGCGTGTGCCTGGTAGAACCATTTGAAAGTGGCGAAGGTGGAATCAAGAGCCTGGAAGGCGTGATCCGGATTCATGAAAAAGAAGGGGTCGCCCCTTCGCTGGAAATTATAGTCAAGTATACGTAGGTCCTTGGTATTAAAAAACTCACCTGTTTTCATGTCGTACCGCAGGTTACCCATAATACCGACATTGATCTTTTGCTCCATTCCGAATTCTATGTAATCAAAATTCACGACGCTGGCAAAAGCATTCGGAATACCCTTTTTATAAGAAAAGTAGAAGGTTGGCCATTTGGAACCGAGGATGATCTTCTCTTTGGGCTCACGTATATAACGTTGGTGCGGAGTATATTTCAATGTTAGTCTCGCGTACGTGCCATTAAAGGGGTCAAAAGCAATCGGACGAGTAGTGCTGTCCACCCACCTGTCCAGGGTGCTATCGGCAAAAGGATTCGTTTTATACCCGGCAACCGAACGGCGTAACGCGAAATCGGCCTCTGTGGTTACAAAAAGCCCATTGGTAACCTCAAGACCATGCACCAGAGCAAAATAATTGTTGAGAAAATAGCTGTTTCGTTGAATCTGGTTGATCCAGGCATCCCCCTCATAAATGTGGTCAAAGTCCCGGACTGCCTCAATTTGATAGAATCCGCGATTAAAGGGATTGTACATTCGGTTCAATTGCACCGAACCATTGACATCATGGTTCCTAAAGCCATAGCTGACGTCAAAGAGTATTTTTATGTCTTTCCTGGAAGTGTACTTTTTGAAATAATAGAATGAAGGGTGCAGGCGTCCGCCGCCAAACTGGAAGGGCTCATAAAGCGTGACCGCTGCAGGTAATACCCAAGTCCTTTCTTTTTCACGGTTGTAAAATGTTTGCCCAAACACCAGCATTTTCTTCCAGGTGATCCTGTTAGTGACATTATCAATGGAGTCGAGGTACTCTGGTGTGTGGGTCACTTTGTAAATGCTATCCTGGTATTGAACGTATCTGACCTCCTTATTTGTAAGAGGTTCGACGCGAACGGTTTTCCAGAAACTGCTGTCCTTTTCATAAGCTGCTTCCGCCGTGCGGCTCACCTCCACACCGAAATATCCCTTAGGAAACTGTTTATTCAGCTCATAGTCGGTAAAGGCAACAATCGTTTGTCCCGAAATCTTCCTCCTATTCGTTTTAGAATAATAATTAAATTCCTGTCGGGTCATCATCCATGCTTTGTTCTGGACCAGTTCAAAATTTTGCTCTACTTCGAAGTAGTCATATTCGGGCAAATGATAGGAGGGCAGAGTAAAACGAGCATGAGTAATTACAAATGCAGAATCCTGTATGGTAACCTCACCGTCAACCGTGGCATTACTCAACTGCCTTGGCCTTATCGAGATTGTGTAGTATTTGTGGCCGTTCTTCTTCTCTATCTTGAGCGTTTTGAAGCGATAGGCCAGGAGACCGCTATAGCTTATTGGAGAGAGGAAAGGTATCTGGGATATCTTGGGAACCTTTATGAGGTTGTCGTAAATGTTGAAATTCCCGTCGGTAGCAGATAGGTAAAACATCCCTTCGGTAGCACCATTCGTTTTTACACCAAGTTTCTCTTCCTTAATTCTTTCGTCTGAAGCATGGTCGAGATGCAAATAGATTTCCGCCATCGACATACCTTGCATCTCCTGTTCTTTCGCTGCCGTTGCTGAGTCGACATTGGTCTTTTCTTTTTTGCGGGAGGAATCGAGTAATTGGGCCTTAATATACATTTCTGCGGAATAAGCACCTGCCGCAGCCATTATAACGTCTTTATGGCGAATAACATTCTTGATGATATCTTCCGCCCGGTCCTTAAGTTTTACCTTAATGACAAATTCGTCCATAGCCTTCTGCTCTTCCTCCAAAACAATATCGAGGGGATAGTCCTTATTCAGCACTATATTGATGATCTGCGTCTTGTAGCCGATCATGCTTACAACGAGGTTGTACTGGCCCACCTCCAGGTTCATGGCATAGCTGCCGTCTTCCTTCGAGGTAGTACCGATTCCCTGTTCCTTCAACTGGATAGTAACAAAAGCTAATGGCTCCCCCTTAGTGTTGGTTACCTTACCGGACAATCGGAAAGATTGTGCATGGCTGGCAAGGGTAATAAAAAACAAAAAGAGTGTTAACAGGAAGCCTCTCATAAAATGCAAGAAAAACCGTGTAAAAGTGCAACAAAGGACCTTAAAAGGGAATGATTCACAACGAATTTTCGAAGGATTTAACAGATGAGAAAGAGGGGTTAACGCTCAGAAGGTAAAGGACAAAGGTAGTATGTAAATGAAGATCTGGGTACAACTATTTAATAGGAAGAACGAGACAAATCAAAAACCTTTCATGTCAAACAATCCTCTTTTGCATTGGCAATCGTTTGGCGTCTTTCTTCGCGATTTTTAACAACTGGTATACTGTATTCCCTTTGTCAATAACTATTTTTATTCAATATTACTTTATGAAGAATTGCCTGATGGCCTTATGCCTGGTATTTCCTTTTTTTGCTTTGGCTCAAGATAGTTGCCAATTGAAAAAATCAACGGACCCTTTTACGCACGAAACGAAACTGTCGACCGGTTTCATCTCGTTTCCTTCGAACGGTGTTTCTCTCTCCATTTCGATTGATGCAAGCAGCTCGGAGATTGATTTCTTTCTTTGGTTTACCGGCACGCAGAAATGTTTTGATGAACAATCGACGGTACAGATCAACTTTGAAGGCGATCGGTACAAACAAAATTTTAAGAATACAGGATCAATGAACTGCGAAGGTGCTTTTCATTTCGTGTTCAAGAATACCGCAACCACTCCGTCACAACTTCAACGTCTCGTAGATAAAAAAGTCAATTCCTTCCATATCACCGGTCCAAACAAAACAATTACCGATGTTGCCTTCTCTGCAGAGCAAAAGCAGATTTTTTCAAGGATGGTAGCCTGTATCGTAAGAGATTCCAAGACACTGTTGAAGAAATAGGCCTCGTGCGAACAGTCGTCGGCCCAGCTCTCGCGGTTAAAGACCATGGAAACGTCCAAATGTTGGACATCAATAAGCCCAACAGATACGAGAAAGAGCAATCGCACACTTTACCCTAACAAAACTTATTGAACAGGCAATGTGTGCGAATGAAATAATAGGATGAGAACGCCGGGCAGAACAGCCAAAAACTCAGGGAGAATTGAAAACTTTTGATTGAAGGACCGTAGTCATCATAGCTGATTCATTTGCGAAGGAAGACCTTTACAAATGTTTCTTTGAAACGGGATTTTCGTTCCTTGACCTCTTGAACAGCATAGTCATAGATACGAAACCCGTCTTTGTACAAATCCTCTAACCTTGAATCATTACGGAACAAATTCCCATTCTTGCAGGCAACCGTTAAGCCGTCTTCGCCACTTACATTTGGTACTGAAACGATCAATTGCTTTTCCATAATTATACTTGTTGTGTAAGTTAAACAAAAACTGTGCAACTGATTAAATCATAGGATGATAGCCTAAGATAATGCATAATTCGGTTCAAACAAATGATAATTTTCACGTGCAAGGCAGGCCAGTTAATGGTTTTATTTTGACGACCACCTTTGAATGGCGAAATAGGTCTTCGTCATGGAGTCAACAGATTGGGGAGCGATTTCAGCAATCTATTCTCCCCAAA
>DATDNL010000093.1:0-3925 GCA_036518315.1 Flavisolibacter sp.
GACACCGTGACCGCCAACTTCCCTCTCTTCTTCGCCCTGCACCTGGCAGTATTCTTCGGCTTCCGCATCAGTGACGAGTTTACTGATAATATTCATTACCTCGACCTTGAAGAAGGAACTTTCGTAGAAGAGCAACCGAAACATTCTCATTACCTGCAGGACCGCGAAGCCGCAGCCGTATCTCACATGCTAAAGATCATGCAACCGGAAGAACTACAGGAGGTTGCACTGAACCAACCAATGAGGAGAAGAATGATGCAGGCCGTCGAGGAATACTACATCCTGCATATTCCCGACTTTGGTACCATGAAGACGCTGCCCGTCCTCAGGGAAATTGCTCCGTAACTGCCATCGTCAATCCCATTGTCAGTAGCCCCACTGACCGTCATCATTGTTACTTACCGGTAGTTGTTTTAGGTTAGTTATACTAAAACACCTTCATATGGACGAACATGAGGTGACCAAACGATTAGCCGCTCAGCATTCAATAATGGAGACGAAGATTTCAAGGAAATTCATAGAAGAGCATGCCCCATTTAATCAACTAAAAAGATGGACCGCACTCGCGATATTGTTTGTTCTCACTGTTATTGTCATTGCCCTCCTCTATTTATTCAGAACAACACCGGGTAGAATATTCGTCGCCAAAATAAACGCCAACACAGCAGTTCAGAATTTTTCCAAGAGGTACGGTTTCCTATTGTTTGAAGGTGAAGGAACCGGAGACGGCCAAAAATTCAATTGCAGTCAGCTAGCTGAAGAGGGTGACATTCTTAGTTCCTCAAACTGTTGCTTTCCCTTTGACCCGAACAGGGATTCGTTTGAACTTTCCGACAGGGGAGATTCGCTCACTTACATTGACGGCAAACTCGCCGGAATACAGTTGACAAAAAGCTGGAATGCGGAGGCCTGGTTTAAAAAGATTAACGCAGATAGTCTCCGGAACCTCCGCTCATTATTTATCGAGTCTCCAATAAGTGAAGCGTCACTGTCTGTACTCGAGGGTATCGCTAAATATCGGAAGAATCTATCTATAAATACTGGGCCTTCGACAGACAGTATAAACTGGTCCTACAATAAAGACCTTGTAACCATTTCCAGGTTGTTTACGCCTGGCTTCCTTGGCCTGTTAGTTTCAAAAGAGAACGTATCAGTATTAAACCAGTTTAAATCGGTAAAGACCTTGATGCTTTATCTCGAGGACAGTAATGAACTACAATTGCCAACCTTATCAAACCTGCGAGAGTGCATTTTAATAACTTCCTCTAAACCGGCTATTGGCGAGAACCTTCTTAAAAACAACACTAAGCTCGAAAAGCTTTCTATTATAGCAGAGGATAGCTTGCCAATGAGTGCTAACGTTGTTAAGAACCTGCCGAACCTGAAGGAGTTAGCAATTAACGAAGAAGTATTCCTCGACGTCGACTCCTTGCACAAAGTGGCTCCGGGACTTACAACATTGATCATTGCCGACACGTGTAAAAACATAACTGCTTTAAGTAGGTTTAGTAATCTAAAGTGGCTGGGGCTACCGGCAACAACAAAGCAAAAAGAGCTAGATGCAATTTTAAAGGCTCTGCCACATCTGGAAGTGCTGCAGATGAGTGGTAACGATGGCATCAAGAGCCTGGGCGCTATTAACGGGTTGAAAGACTTAAAAGGTCTCGTGATCGCCCACCAACTACCTGACTCCTCCAGCTTATTGAATCTTAAACAATTGAGATATCTGTCCATCCCGGAACAGACAGACAGCGCATTCCGGCAGAAGCTTGCAAAGACGTTACCTGGCTGCATTATCGTCCCGAATGGAGGTGCATGCCTTGGCTCCGGGTGGCTGCTATTGTTGATACCTTTTGCGACAATTATTATTTACTTCAGAAGGAGGATTGCAAATGATGCTCGTCAACTATAAAACAAGGGTAACTCACCTTGTCGAACTTCTGTTACTATCAATCTTACTGGTAGTCTTTTCATGGTTCATACGTGATCAGTGGCCCATACGACTTATTTCTTTTTTTGCCTTGCTTGCCATTTCATGGATCATAAGCGACCATTACCAGTTTTTGAAGGACTTAGTCTACCAGTTGAAACACGACTTTCTTTCGAGGAAGATGGTCATCTTCAACCTTATTGGCCTGCAGTTGGGAATCGCTATTGCTCTTTATTTCAGGTTCAGCTCCCAAATGTATGTACTACCCCAATCCTTTAATTGGTTTCTTATTGCAGGCATCGTCATTGCAATAACGGAGGAGTGCATGTTCAGGGGAATTGTTCAATCAACAGCCGAAAAGATGCATTACCAGACTGCACCTCTTGTCGCGGCTTTGATACATTCAGCTTACAAGGTGACAATATTTATACCCTTAGCCACTTCAAATCCGAATGTCAATTCACTATTCATTGGTTCCTTCATTGCCTTCGTCGGGCTCGGTTACCTGAAGCAATTCACCGGCAGCATCGTTCCGGCCATCATTGCCCACGTGGTCTTTGATATCATGGTCTATGCCGAATATGCCCATGCGCCATGGTGGGTTTGGTAATCAGAGAATTCTTCGCGCCGTAAGAGCTTCTTCATCCAATACGACAACTCCCGGCCTCTTTCCTTTCTCGAAGCTGCCAAGACGATTGTGCATATTGAGTGCCCGCGCGCCGTTTATCGTTGACCAACTCAAAAGTTCCTCTAATGGAATGGATGGTTGGGATTGGCGGATGGCCCTTATTTCATCCAGGATGTTAAGGCTCCAGTTACTGGCGAGACTGTCAGTGCCTAAAACTATGTTGCAATTGTTCTTCCTGAGCATTTCAATGGGCGGTAGCGCATTTTCAATGTAACGGTTAGCATTGACACAAAGGCAGAAGAAAATTTGGAGTTTGGAGTTTGGAGTTTGGAGTTGTATGTAGTCAAGATCACCCTGCTGCGTGAAGGTATTATGGACGAGGATAGCATTACTGGCACCTCGAAGCTTGTTGAAGTAAGATTGAAGGCTTGATCTCTCTGTCGGCACGTGGTGAGTATTGTCGATCTTCATCATGTCGTACATCCTGGTGAAGTCACCACTACCTTTTTGAAAGAATTCATCCTCGAAAGCAGTTTCCTGGTTATGAATACTTACCGTCTTGCCCTCAAAGAAGGGTTGTATTTCGCGCCATAGGTTTTCAGATACGGAATAGGGAGCGTGGGGAACAATGGAATACGGATGATCGAGAATAGAGAAGTCCGTGGCCACGTCTTTGGCGCGTTCGAATCTTGGTTGGTAGACCGAAGGTAACCAGCCGCTTGCCTCGATGAAGTTGTAATACGATAAACGGCCCCTTTGTTTTTGAGCTAGGGTGAGTGAATTATTACAGATATCTCCAACGGCTACAATCCCGTTCTCCAACATTTCAGTTTCGGCCTTGTCAATTGCGACCAGGATCTCCTCCTCAGAATGGTGTCTTTCAGTCACCACTTTGAATACGAAGTCTACAAGGCCTGTCCTTTCAGGAATCAAGCCCCTCATATGGCTTAGTTCAAGGTGACAGTGGCAATTGATAAAGCCTGGCGTGAGAGCGCCGTTGACAGTTTCGATACCCTCGCCTGCATCCGCCGAAGCCACGATATCCTCAATAATTCCCTCAGTAGAAACGATTAAAACCTTGTCATCCAAGAAGCGGTACCCATCAAAAAGACGATCTGCCTTCAGCTTTCTGTAGTCCATAATAAACGAAGTTAACAGCGAATGAATTGCTAAATCCTACTGTAGAGGCAAGCCTTGCAGTTTGTTACAGGGCACTTCGTTATTTTTGCGGCCCGTTATGCTTGATAAACTGGAAGCCATAAAAGCGAAGTTCGAAGACTTGGGTGTTGCACTAACCAATCCTGAGATCATCAGTGATAATAAAAAGTTTGGGCAGCTCTCGAAAGAGTATAGAAACCTTGAGAAGA
>DATDNL010000094.1:0-3465 GCA_036518315.1 Flavisolibacter sp.
TACCTGTGTAATCTGTTACAACAAATCCTTTGAAACCCCACTGCTTACGCAACACATCGGTTTGCAGGAATTTGTTAGCGGTGGCTGGAATTCCATTGACATCGTTAAATGAAGCCATGACACTTCCAACACCTGCATCTACTGCACCTTTATATGGAGGCAGGTATTCATTGAACATTCTCTGATAGCTCATGTCGGTGGTGTTGTAATCCCTCCCGGCTTCTGCTGCACCGTACAAAGCGTAGTGCTTTACGCAAGCCATAATGTTGTTATTCTTTGAAAGGTTGCCCTGGTAACCTCTGACCATCGCCTGTGCAATGTGATAACCCAGGAAGGGATCCTCACCACTACCCTCGGCTATCCGTCCCCACCGGGGATCGCGGGAGATATCAACCATGGGAGAAAAGGTCCAGCAGATTCCGTCGGCACTGGCTTCGTTCGCCGCGATTTGTGCACTGCGCTGAATCAGGTTCATATCCCAGCTACAGCTTAAACCAAGAGGAATGGGGAATACGGTTTCATAACCATGGATCACATCCATACCGAAGATCAACGGAATCTTCAACCTGCTTTCTTCAACAGCAACCCGTTGGACTTCCCTGATCTTCGCTACTGATTTAATATTGAACAAACCGCCCACCTTTCCGTCCCTTATCTTCTTGCCGATATCTGAACTCTTAGCCTGCCCTGTCACGATATCACCACTGCCAGGCAGGTTCAGTTGTCCAAGTTTTTCGTCCAAAGTCATCTTGCTCATCAAGGTCTTGATGAACGTGTTCATCTTTGCGCTGTTCTGTTGTGCATTTGCAGCCATTGAGAGAACCAATACTGCAACTATTATAATTCGTCTATGCATAGTATTTATTTATGTGTCAGGGATAAAAGATTATGATTTTATGCCAGTACTCAACTTTGGGGTTTTGCCTAATTATCTTTTAGAACCATACAAGGCATACAAGACATTAAGAAAAGATTTATTCTATGCTTCTATGCATTTATTCTTGTATGCCTTAAATGTCTTGTATGGTTCAAGCAATTAATTTTTCAATAAGGTAGGCTGGATCAGCTTCTGCCAGATCGCATAGCCTTTTGCATTCATGTGCAGGTTATCTTCTACAAATAACTCCTGTCTTGGCTTACCATCGGGGCCAAGCATGGGTTTCCATACATCTATGAATTCTGCATTTTTCTGCTTCTTTAAATAGTTCTCAATCATTTCATTGGTGGCAATTGCCTTATCTCTCATGTGCCAACGCGATGGACTTGGCTTTAGAGAAATAAATACAACCTGCACATTGGGATAGACCGCCCTTATTTCAGAAAACAGGGCGGTAAAACGATTGTAAACTGTTTTAGCAGTAATCGTATCTGAAGAAGCAACATCGTTCTCTCCGCAGTAGATGACAATCTCTTTTGGGTTATACTTGAATATCACATCTTCTTCGTACCGCAATACGTCGGCAAGCGTGGAACCTCCAAATCCCCTGTTGATGATCGTGTAGCCGGGAAAGTAACTCTGTACATCCGTCCACCTGGTGAAGGAAGAACTGCCAACAAATAAGATGGCATTTGAAGGGGGCGCCTGCACGCTGTCCATTTTACGAAATTGCTGGATATCATTCCAGAAGGCAGGTTTGTTGTTCTGAGCAAACAGGTTCGCACAGGTAAAGGCTAGCAGTACAAGAAAGAGTTTTTTCATATCATTCAACTTTAGTTACAGGGAATTTTGCTGATACCCCGTTCTCATTAACGGCTTCAATTGTAAAATAATAAGTCTTTAGCTTATCCATGGACTTGAGCCAATATTCGTTATAATTATTGTTATAAACCATGATGCAATTATAAAGCTTGTCGGGAGCAGTGCCATAATAGATATTGTAAGCATAGGCATTGCTAACAGGGTTCCATTTGATCCAGCCGCTTCTTTTGTCCTTCTCAGTGCGCAAGACAAAGAAGGTTTTCACCGCATCCGGTTTAGCACCATTACCGTTCCCAAACACCCGCAACCCACTGATCGCAAATTTACCTGTAGGCATGTGAACGTTCTCAAGCTTAATATACCGTGTCCGAATCGGCTGCTGCAGTTCGATATAATCGTGGGGAACATCGGTCACGTTCTTACTCTTGTCAACCAGCAGGTTCCACTTCTTTCCATCGACAGAGTAATACAGTTTGTATTGATGGTATTGGCCGTTGATTTTTCCGAGATGATCACTGTCTACATCCTGGTCCGCATAGTTGATTTGAACGGCATGAACGGTCGATACATTCCCGAGGTCAGTCTGAATCCATTCACCCGCATTCCCTGAAGTGGCACTCCAATAGGTCTTGATGTCTTCGTCATTCGCATTATTGGCATAAAAGCCTCCGAGCGTCGAGGAAACCTGGATAGGCTTTTTGTAGTTTAATAACATCCAACCGGTAAAGAGATCACCATATTGGTGCTGCGCGGCGGTTGGTAAATAATGAGGATAGTCTCCAAAAGCTGTATTACACCACATCACATCGTCCTTATCGAAGCCTGCGGGCCAGATACCGAGTCTTCTTTCAAAGTTGTTTTTTACGGATAACATAATAGTGCTGATATGCCAGTAATCCCCATAGTTGTCCTGGTACGTGGACCCGTGTCCTGCGCCCCTTGCAAAACCTCCCAGCTTCATACTTAATGGATCGGATTGAGGCTGTATATTGGCTCCGTCGAACAGGGGCTTATCTCCAACGACAACACCATCGGCATAACCGCTGAACTCAGTGCCCGGTGCTCCGTATTGGTAATAATACTTGCCATTATGTTTTGTCATCCATGACCCTTCGATGAAAGGATCTAAAAAAGTATTGTCATTGTGCTCACCGAAACGCTGCCAGCCGTAACGCCAGTCTTCCAGCAGGTACATCGGCGTTCTTGTTCCAATAGGTTGAAATGTCTTACGGTTTAATTCAATCCCATAGGTAGGGAACTTGTTGCTGCTGCCGTTGTACATATATAATCGACCGTCATCGTCGGTGAAAAAGGCCGGATCCCATCCCCCGATATCAAATGAATCAACCAGCGGCTTCCATTCATTCGCTTTAGGGTTGGTGCTCATCCAAATGGTGAACTTGCGGGTATAGGTAGATCCGAAAACAATCATGGTGTCGCCGATGACGCCAACGGCAGGCGCACACAATTCATCGTACCCCTCATTCCACGGACGAAGAAACTTCTTTGATATAAACTTCCAATTGAGCATATCATTGCTCCACCAGTATCCCCATTGATTGGTGGAGAATAAATAGTAGTCCCCTTTGTAGTTTACAATCACCGGGTCCGCTGTTGCCCGGTGCCTGCCCCATTCCGAAAAATTGGGAATGGGGGTATATCCATAATCAATATTAATAGGGTTACAATATGTTTTTTGCTGACCGAATCCATTGATCGTAAGGATCAGGCTCAATAAACACAAAAGAGTAGTTCTCATAAAAAAA
>DATDNL010000095.1:0-3339 GCA_036518315.1 Flavisolibacter sp.
CCGATGATGACGGCTCTTCCGAAGGGGAAATGCTGTACATAGGATCTTATATGATCACTGTCTGCAACATTGCGAAGGGTGAAGATGCCTTTCTCGTTAATACCGGGCAACGGTGGGCGAACGGGTTCTGCACCGGGAGAAAGTACTAATTTGTCGTACTGCTCCGTATAGGTCCTGCCGCTATTCAGATCCGTGGCCGTGATCGTTTTGTTGACTAGATCAATGGCTGTGACCTCAGTCCTTACCCTCACATCGATAGCAAACCTGTTTTTGAAACTCGCCGCTGTCTGAACAAAAAGTTTGTTACGATCTTTAATCACGTCCCCAATGTAATAAGGAAGACCACAGTTGGCGTAAGAGATGTAATCCGATTTTTCGAAGAGAATGATATTGGCCTTCTCGTCCATTCTTCTTAACCTGGCAGCAGTGCTGGCACCTCCGGCAACTGCGCCCACGATAATGTAATTCATACAGTAACCAAATTTGAATGTTTGACAACATTCTATTCTCAAGCAAGGGGTGCTCTAATTCTTTGAACCGACTTCTTCGTATTCTACGTCGGATATTGCTCGTTCTTTTTGAGTACGGTCGTCTCTAACATACCCGGTAGCACAGGTTCCGGCAAAACATCCGATGTTGGCAATGGCTCCGAAAACAAAGTAAATGCCGGGCAGTAACATAAGAAAGTTTCTCTCTGATATAGCCTGGATTGTAATGCCTACCCCCATGACCAACCACAAGATGCGAAGAAAACTCCAACGACTCAATATTCTTTCCTTCATCTGCTGTTATTTGATATTATTATTGAAATAGACATTCTTAAGCTCTCTCCGACATGATCTTTCTAAGACTATACCACGGACCGCCATTATACACCTCGATGCCTGCTGAAGCCAAAGTGTTCTTCGCGGCCGCACTACGGCCTCCACTAAGGCATACCGTTATCACAGGTTTGTTCCATTTCCTGATCATTTCTATTTTAGTACGGATCTCGTTAACCGGGATGTTTTTAGAACCCTGGATATGCCCTTGCCGGAATTCATTGGGAGTTCGGACATCAATGATTACTGCTCCTTTCTCCATTGCTAAAAGGATCGCCGAATTGTCTTTCGTGAATAATTTCTTCAAAAAACTAAACATGTGTTATGCATTTAAATTGTAAAGATCAAAAAGACCTCCTCCGTTATATACTTCGTTGAAACCATTTTGCTTCAACAGCGAAACTGCCATTCCGCTCCTGGCACCACTTCTGCAATAGGCTACAATTGGTGTCTTCAATTCTTTAAATTCCCCGAGCCGCTGTTGGAGCTCATTTAAAGGAATGTTGATAGCTCCGGGATAATGACCTTCCAGGTACTCTCCCGGCGTTCTTACATCTACTACTGATGCTTTCTTAAGGACTTCTTTCATTTCTATTCTATTTTATTTAGTAACTAAAGTTGTTGGACATACATAATCGGTAATTGAGATTCTATTGGACTCCTTGATAGCTTTGAATCCGCCCTTGACATCAACGATATTATGGAATCCCCGCGCTCTTAGAATGGAAGCGAATATCATAGACCGGTAACCACCGGCACAGTGTGCATAGTACGTTTGCTCTTTGTCGAGCAGGTTAATATGATCATTGATATAATCTAAAGGCATACTGGTCGCCCCCACAATATGTTCACTCAAATATTCAGCCGGGCGACGAACATCTAATACAGTGACATTTTCGTCTTTCAGCTTTTCCGCTAACTCATTTGCGTCTACAGAAACAATATGGTCAGTTTCCTTCCCCGCCTTTATCCATGCTTCCACTCCTCCTTTCAAATACCCGATCGTATGGTCAAATCCAACCCTCGCCAGCCGCATGGTAACTTCATCTTCTTTGCCTTCATCCGCCACCAACAGGATCTGCTGATTGATATCTGGCACCAGTGTGCCGACCCAGGGAGCAAAATTTCCGTCTATAGCTATGTTGATTGAATTAGGAATAAAGGCTTTCGCGAACGCTTGCGGATCCCTTGTGTCAAGGATCAATGCACCGGTTTCGTTGGCTGCCGCTTCAAAAGCCTCAGGCGACAAAGCCTGCCTGCCCCTTTCCATTACCAGCGAAATGCTTTCATATCCTTGCCTGTTCAACATCACATTCAATGGAAAATAGGCTGGAGGTTTCGTCAGGCCATCTGTCGCTTCTTTGATGAATTCCTCTCTTGTCATGTCAGCCCGCAAGGCATAATTGGTCCGCTTTTGATGCCCCAGCGTATCAGTCGTCTCCTTGCTCATATTCTTCCCGCAAGCACTCCCTGCACCGTGGGCCGGGTAAACAATGATGTCGTCTGCCAATGGCATTATCTTCGAACGCAGAGAATCAAACAGCTTTCCTGCTAATTCTTCCATAGTCATGTTCGCCGCCTTCTGCGCCAGGTCTGGTCGTCCCACGTCACCGATAAAAAGAGTGTCGCCGGAAAAAAGCGCAACGTCGTTTCCGTCTTCATCTTTCAACAAGTAACAGGAACTCTCCATGGTGTGGCCCGGAGTATGTAACACCTTAAACGTAACCTTCCCAACCTTGAACTCCTCACCATCTTTCGCAATGTGCGCAGGAAAATCCGGCGACGCCGTCGGTCCGTAAATTATCGTAGCGCCTGTCTGCTTTGAAAGATCTAAATGCCCCGAAACAAAGTCTGCATGGAAATGGGTCTCAAAAACATACTTGATCTTCGAATTGTTCGCTTCAGCTTTTTGAATGTAGGGCTGAACCTCGCGCAAGGGGTCAATCACCACCGCCTCACCCTCACTTTCGATATAATAGGCGCCTTGTGCCAGGCAACCAGTATAGATCTGTTCTATTTTCATTTGACTTAAGTTTCGTTGTGCAAAAATGTACTGCCTATTTCTTTTTAGTCGTGACGTGTGTCACGCATTAAAACTCATTAGAGAACGATTTCCCTTACTAAAATGTAAACCCCCATTGCCAGGACAAACCAGCCGAATCCCTTCTTCAACTTGTCACCGTGTAATTTCTTTCCAAGAGCGCCACCGATAAAAATGCCTACAACCGCAATCGCTGTTATTTTAGAAAGAAACCACCAATCGATTGATAAATGCCCCAGGTCGCCCGTAAAACCGATGAGGGAATTCAAGGCGATGATCATCAACGATGTGCCTATTGCCTTTTTCATGGGAAGCTTTAATAAGAACACCAGTGCAGGAATTAATAAAAATCCTCCGCCGGCACCTAGCAGGCCGGTAATAATCCCGATAGTAATCCCGTAGCTCATCAACTTGCCAAAGGAGAACGGATGGTGCGGGTCATTTTCATGAACTTCGGAAGCCTTGCTCCTTATCATA
>DATDNL010000096.1:0-3423 GCA_036518315.1 Flavisolibacter sp.
TACTTTACGCTCACCTCAGGCTTCATCAACTCAGTTAAACCGATCAAAAATCAAGATCTGGGATTTTGACCTTTCGTTAATTCAGTCGTCCATTATATTTGTTCCCACAACTCCGTCACATGGCAACTACAAAAAGCACAATTGCTCTCCTGCTCCTGTTTATTTTCATTGGCCAGGTATCAATGGCACAGGGCCGTCCGAACTGGACAAGCGATCAATTGATGGAGCCATCCGAACTGGCAACGGCTTTAAAAACCAATAAGAACGTGCCGCTGATACTGAGTGTTGGTCCGGGGGCAGTCATCCCAAAATCGAAAGATATCGGGATGGTGAAAGATGCTGAAAACCTGGAGAAACTCAAACATGAATTGTCCGGTCTCGCTAAGGATACTCCTGTTGTCATCTATTGCGGTTGCTGTCCCTTCGACCGTTGTCCCAATGTTCGTCCTGCTATACAGTTATTGAAAGAAATGAAGTTTACTAATTACCAGCTTCTAAACCTCGCGCACAATATCAAGATCGACTGGATAGAAAAGGGCTATCCGACTACCGATTCGAATTGACTTTTTTGACTTCACCAGTAAATCGAGTATAGCCCACCTACCAATTGATGATAAATGGCCCGTTGGTCTTCCCTTTTCCAAAGGGTCTTGATTATTGCAGCACCAGGTTCACAATGACTCTTATTACTTATCAATTTCTATGTCCCGATCATTTTTTTCCTTTCCGGCTGATTAAGGAATAGTTTTTGTTGTCGAAACGCAACCCCGAATCACCACGAAATGCAACCCGATATCACCAATACAGAGCTGGAGACCTTACTAACCCTGTATAACCAGGAAATAGAGAAGCTCAAAGAAAAATTGTTGAACGGAGAGTCATGGGAAAACCTTAGACCTATTCGAAGCAATATTACAGAGCTCGCTATTGCGATTCAAAAGTCACATGGGTACAATGTTGCCCTGGGCGGTCCGGTTAGTTCGACCTATTCAATTTCCCCACAAACGACAAGCTGAACAGTAAACGATCACAGAAACATTTGTTGAGGCGGAACCGCGGGCATAGCGACTTTACAAGGAGGTTAAATCAATTATTTTAGAAACAAACAGAATTGTTCAATCTGGTATCCTATTTGGGAGATAGTGGCCGAGGAAAGATTATGATGGAAAGGAACCCGATTCAACATGTTTTGATGGCTGACGATGATAAAGACCACGCCTTACTTTTTGAACGGATCATTCTTAAGGAGTTTCCTTCGATCAAGGTTTCGCATGTATGTGATGGCGCACAACTGATGCAATACCTTCACCTCCACCCTGTTGACATTTTGTTCCTCGATCTCAACATGCCATGTAAAAATGGTTACGAGTGTTTGAGGGAGATCAAAAAAGAAAGCGGGCTGAAAGATCTGCCAATTGTAGTCTACAGTTCGTCAGCCAATTTAAATGATATACAGAAATCATTTCTTAATAACGCAGACTTTTACCTCGTAAAACCCTTCATCACCGAGCACTTAAGAACAGCCATCCAGATGATTCTCTCAGTCGACTGGAAGAATGACCCTCCTATTCGCAGGCATTACTTCATCAATAACAGCTTCGTTCCGTATACCATTAATACATAGGCTGCTGACGGTTGTTTATCGTGCTCATTATGGCTTCATGTTTGTTCCTGGGTTAAGAAAAGAAAATGCGTATGGAAAGAACTGTACTTTTAATTGATGATGATAAAGACGACCTCGAGATGCTGCAACAGGCACTTGCCGAGATCAATATTGACCACAACATTATTGAAGCAAGAGATGGAATACAGGGGCTGGCTACGCTTAATGATTTGCTTGGTAAAAACCAATTACCCTGCCTGGTCGTGCTCGATATAAATATGCCCAAGATGGATGGCAGGGAAACTCTAATGAAGATCAAGTCTGATGAAACCTTGTCTAAAATACCGATCGTTATCTTTAGCACTTCCTCGAGCCTGCTGGATCGAACCTTCTTTGATAGGTATAACACTGCTTATTTCGTAAAGCCAATCAGGTTCCAGGAGCTAAAGAATACAGCCGAAAGATTGATTAACATCTGCTATCACCGTTCCGGCAACAACTAGAATCTATTTTCTCTCTTTAACCTGCTGTAGCATTCGATGTCTCTAAAAACACCCTTATTTGACAATTCGCCGTCCCGCTCCACTCCTTCAAAAACAAAGCCCAGGCTGTGGGGTATCGCCCTGCTCTTCACATTTCCGACGGCACACCTGACCTGGATACGGTTCATATTGAGTTCATCAAATGCAAACCGGCAAAGTCTTTCCACGCATTTAGTGACAATTCCCTCGCCCTGTAAGTCCCGCGACAGCCAATAACCCAATTCCGTCCTACGGTTTTGTTTGTCGGTAGCTTTAAAGCCAACAAGGCCTGCGAATTGATCCTTATAGCGAATAGTAAAAACGTATTCAAACCTGTCGCCCGTTTGGTTCACCGTCTCTTCAACAAACCGTTTGGTGTCGTCGGGTTCTTTCGTGGAATCAATAAACGGTAGCCATTCTGCCAGGTATTCTCTCTGCCTGTCGATAACGGAAAAAATGTCCAGGTAGTCTTCCAACAATAATTGCCGGAGAACGATATTCTCATCTACCTGGAATATCTTATTCGTGCTATTTATTTCCGGGTTCAATTTGACTCCCTCCCAGGAAACAGCTGTCCGGTCCTTTTCTCCATTTCCTCTGCAATTACCGATGCGCTACCTCCTTGCCGCATTAGGCGATGTTTAATGTTTTTATAACTTTCCGCATCCCTGTTCTGGCTTAGTTTGAAAACATTATCGAGTTCGAGAACCTCAATTTCAAATGCCACAATGGCTTTCATCAGTCTCTGAGTGTAGTCTTCTGAAAGATTGTCGAATACCGTAGTTGATTCCTTATTATAATTTTCAAAATGAAGACTGGTCTTTCTCAACACGCCAGCTAAGGCATCGTCGTCCAGGAAGCGAATAATACCCTTTGCATGAACACTCATGTAGTTCCAGGTAGAGGCGGTATCGGGATCGGAATACCATGTGGCGCTCACATAGGTGTGCGCACCTGTAAAAACGGCAAGGACATTTGAATTGGCTAAAAAGGCCCTGTGGTGGTCCGTATTCTTCATGATATGTCCCCGCAACAACAACTTTCCGTCTTCATGCTCCAGGAATACAGGTATCTGTGTAGCAACAGGCTTGTTCTGAGCATCGCATCCTGCAATGAACGCAAACGGATGGTCGTGTATAAACTTCTTGACGACTTCGTCATCCTGTTCCTTGAAATAAGGGAGGTCGTACATCCGCTATAGATTTATTTGAAGGTAACCCTTAATGATGTACTGTGAAGATACGAGATGTAGCAAAGCCCGTAATACCACGTGTTATTCGACCCGCCCCAAACAGATAA